>JANTHA010000185.1 GCA_024762625.1 Thiotrichaceae bacterium | reverse complement strand
CTGCAACAAAAAATACATGTCTTTTACATCCCTGTCGCCTGTGATATTGATTTCTTCGATATTAACACTCATTTCTTCAAGTAAATCCGTGATATGAGATAACACACCAACCCGGTTCCTGACCTGAACAAGCAATGGCGCGACAAACTGTTCGGAAGAAATTGGTTTATCCACCCAGGCAATCCGCTGAACTTCCTTCTCAAAATCATGCTTTTTCAAAAGCGTCGGGCAACTGCTGCGATGAACCTTAAGTCCTTTGATTTCATCAAACTCCGCAACAATATCATCTCCAGGAATTGGGTGACAACAACTCTGTAATTCTACGACCAGGCCTTCAGTGCCCTTGATCAGCAAAACAGGCTCATTGTCCTCTGTTTCTTGCGGAAAGGAATCACTTCCCATCAGGCGTCGGGCGATTAATTTTGCCGACTGGCTTCCACGACCAATACTGGCAAACAAGGCGTTCTCATCCTTGACGCCAACAATCTTGAGTGTTGGCAGCATATTCTCCAGGGGAATCTCATCAGTTTCAAGTCCATAAGATTTTAAGGCCTTGGCCAAAAGTTGCTTGCCCAGTGAAATAAATTCATGTTTCTTGCGTTTTTTTATCCAGTTACGTATGGATGAGCGTGCTTTGGCGGTAATAACGAAATTTAGCCAGGAAGGTTGCGGCGTTGCATCCGCTTCGGTCAAAATCTCAATAGTCGCGCCATTGGGTAGATGCGCATCCAGACGACAAGGCTCGCCATCTATTGTTGCACCGACACACTGGTTTCCTACTTCGGTATGAATCGCATAGGCGAAATCCACTGGCGTCGCGTCCTTTGGAAAAACTTTTGGTTCGCCTTTGGGCGTAGAAAGGTAGATTTCATTGAGAAACAAATCAGCTTTCATATCCTCCATGAATTCAGTAGGCGAGCTTTCCAGTTGCTGGATCTCTTCAACCTGTTTAAGCCAGTTATCCAGGTATTGATGAGATCTCTCTGAACTTAACAGATTAGGATAACGCCAGTGTGCGGTAATGCCATATTGTGCAATCTGATACATCTCAAGACTCTGAATTTGCACTCTCACCAATTGTTTCTGTGGCGTCATCAAGGTGGTCTGTAAAGCCTGCAAGCCATAACCCTTAGGCGTCGCAATAAAATCTTTAAAGGAATCCATGCGCGGATGAAATAACTGATGCACAACACCTAGCGCTTGATAACAATCCTTAGTCGAATCAACCAGAATGCGCACCTGCAACGCCTCTACATGCTGTTCAATCTGCTTGCGCCCATAGCCATTTTTAATATTTGTTTTTATTTTATTGTACAAATTAAACAGGTTCTTATCCCAGCGAAAAACCTGCGCTGTGATGTTCTCTCCGGACAAGCTTTGCGATAAGGCCTGTATGATTTGCTGGTGAACTTCTACATGTTCTTCATAATAAAGAGCCATTGCCTTTTTAAGTATTTCCGCTCGCCAGGGATACAAATTTTCAAACGCAATGATTTGTAATTTCTTGCGCATGGCGTTCATGCCCATCCGACGCGCCAAAGGCACATGAATATCCAGTGTTTCCCTTGCGATGCGCCGGCGAGACTCAGGCTTGCGCACACCGAGTGTTCTTACATTATGCAGACGATCAGCAAGTTTAATCAATACAACGCGGAAATCCTGCGTCATGGCCGCCATCATTTTCTGAAAACTTGCTGCATTAGCCTCCTGCCTGGAGGTAAATTCTCCACCAGCCAGCTTGGTAACCCCATCGACCAGATCAGCAACAACCGGACCAAAGGACTTGCTGATATCCTGTTTAGTTAATTCGGTGTCTTCAATGACATCATGGAGTAAGGCAGCGCAAACGGTATCTGCATCCATACGCATTTCAGCCAGGGTATAAGCAACATCAAGGGGGTGAAAAATATAGAACTCGCCGGATTTTCGAACCACACCATCATGCGCTTCGGCGGCTAGCAAAAAGGCGTCATAAACACGCCTGGCGTCTTTCTCGCTCATATAGCGGCTTACAACCGAGCTTAGCTCAGTGGCGCTAATCAAGCTGGAAGAAGCGGCCTTGGGCATGTCAATGAATTAAGCAATAAGCAATGTATAAGTTAAACAACAATATTCAGAACCTGGAAAGCGACTGCGGTAGATGACCGGAACAGACAAGGTTCCTGACTGATATTTGTTAATTAACCGTAATTTCAACCGGTTCCAGCGACTGATCCTGATCCTGCGTCATTTCTTCCGGCGCCTCTACAACGTCCTGAACAGCAATATTTTCCGCAATTTCGCGCAATGCAATGACCGTTGGTTTATCGCCATCTTCTTCAACAAGTGGTTGAGCGCCTTCTGCTATATCCCGGGCGCGTTTTGCAGCCTGTAAAACCAGATCATAATTACTGTCAACATATTTAAGACAGTCTTCAACTGTAACTCTTGCCATGATTTTTTACCTGAATTGATATGTGTAAAATTAAAAGTGAAAGATTCTTCGATTATTAAACAACAAGCTTTAAAAAGATAGATCTAATTGTGCTATTCTGCCACCCATTATTCAATTTGAGATTAAATATGGCGGCATTTCAAGGCGATAAAACTTTTTTTCATGGCAAGAATGAAAGTACAGGCGTTTTGCTTGTCAACCTCGGCACGCCCTCCGAACCAAGCCCTTCTGCAGTACGCAAGTATCTAGGCCAGTTTCTGGGCGACCCTCGCGTTGTAGAAATTCCACGCATTTTATGGCTACCTTTACTATACGGAATTATCCTTCCCAAACGCAGCGTCTCTAGCGCGGCCAACTATAAAAAAATCTGGCTGGATCAGGGCTCGCCTCTATTACATCACAGCCAGCAACTGGCCGACTTATTGCAACACGAGATGGAGAACCGTTTCAGCGGCCCGGTCTTTATCGAACTCGCCATGCGTTATGGCAAGCCCGATATCAAATCTGCTTTATCAACCTTACAGGAAAAGGGCTGCAGGCGAATACTGGTGCTGCCCCTTTATCCGCAATATTCGTCAACAACCACGGCAACAACTTTTGATGCAGTTAACAAGGTGCTGAAAAACTGGCGCTGGATTCCCGAAATGCGTTTTGTAGGTCAGTATCATGACTCCCCAGGCTACATCAAGGCGTTAGCAGAAAGCGTCAAAAACCACTGGCGCCAGCTCGACGAATCCGGAGAAGCCAGGAGTGAGGTATTGATTATGTCTTTTCACGGCTTACCCAGGCGCAACCTGGAAGCTGGCGATCCTTACTTCTGCCAATGTCATAAAACCGGACGTTTACTTGCAGAAGCGCTTGATTTAAAAAATGACCAGTGGCAATTAACCTTTCAATCCCGTTTTGGCAAACAGGAATGGCTAAAACCTTATACCGACGCCACACTCAAACAACTGGCTGCTGATGGCGTCAAACGAGTCGACATCATAAGCCCCGGATTCCCGGCGGATTGTCTTGAAACACTGGAAGAAATCGAGATGGAAAATCGCGCTTATTTCCTTGAGGCAGGCGGCGAAAGTTATCATTACATTAAGGCTTTAAACAATCATCCTTTACATATTCGCGCGCTTGCCGACATCATCCAGCAGCATACGCAGGGTTGGCCTGAAACCAGTCCTGAGTGGTCACCTCAGGATATCGAGAAGCAAAACCAACTGACTCAACAACGCGCCAAAATAAAAGGCGCTGATTTCTGATCGAATAAAGGCTGTTATGGACCATAAACCCAAACAAATTGGCCTGATCCTGATTGGCAACGAATTACTTAATGGTTCACGCCAGGATAAACATATGTCCAAGGCAATTGAATTGCTCAAAGCGCGTGGCCTCGCGCTGAACTGGGTGCGAATCATCGGCGACACACATGATCAACTGGTCAATACATTTAAACAAACTTTTGCGGACAACCATCTGGTGTTCAGTTTTGGCGGCATCGGCGCTACGCCGGATGACCTGACCCGCGCCTGTGCTGCAGAAGCAGCTGGCGTTGCACTAACGCAACACCCGGAAGCAAAAGCACTCATAGAAAAGCAATTTGGCGAGACGGCCTACCCGCATCGCATAATAATGAGTTATTTGCCAGAAAACGCGAGAATTATTCCTAACCCTATCAACAATATCCCTGGTTTTTCTATCCAAGACCATCATTTTGTACCCGGTTTCCCCGATATGGCCTGGCCCATGATCGAATGGGTGCTAGACACACAGTATTCAGAACTGTTTAACCTGCATCCCGCCGCCGAACTTCGCTGGGATATATTTGGCGTACCAGAAAGTGCTTTGCTGGATACCATGAACGAACTACTGAAAGAGTTTCCAGGCATTAATCTTTCCAGTCTGCCGAGCACAGAGAAACGCGGAAAACTCATTGATTTCGGCCTGACAGGCCCTGCCCCCAAAATAAAAAAAGCTGGAAGATGGCTTGAACAACAACTTGATAAAATGCAGATTAATTTTCATCGTAAAAATTAACCATGTATACGCAGATTATTATTCCCTTCCAAAAAAAAGCCCGAACAGCGTTAGCTGATCGGGCTTTGGGATTTGAACCTGGTGATGACCTACTTTGATCAAAAGCGATGCTTTTGCCCCTACGGGTCTTTCGCTACGCTCAATCTCCAAACGCCGCCTACGGCAGGGCGTTTGTCACATGGCCTTTAACGGGGAGAATAGGTCAACACACTCCAAATACAACAAAGCCCGAT
>JANTHA010000184.1 GCA_024762625.1 Thiotrichaceae bacterium | reverse complement strand
TTTGAATTTCTAAAACCAGAGAATGAAATTCTGGCCAGCCTTGGCGGCTTGGCAGAGGCTGTAATGTTCATAGATCCTGGTAGCGCCTTAACGCGCTTAAGAGGTTTTGCCGAAGAAGTCACTAAATCCATTTATAAAGAAGAAAGATTGCCGCGACTTCCAGGAGCCAGCTTTTATGAACTAGTAAAAAATGCTGTCTTTAAAGACTCAGTCAACCCATCACTGATTCATCAAATAAATTTCCTCCGTATACAGGGGAATGATGCCGCTCATGGCGAGGAAGGTGATATCCGTAATGCGCAAATTGCACTTGGAACAGCGCACCAGCTTGCGATGTATATGGGGATTAAATACTACGGTAAATGTAAATCAGCGATTCCTGATTTCATCGATATCGAAAACCCGGAGACAAAGTTAAAGCAACTAAAAAAATCAGTAAGCAGTTATGAAAAAGAGCTAAAAGTACAGCAGGATGAGTTACAAAAAGTCGTTGATAAGCTTGAAAAAGAGCGGCTAAAAAATAATAAAAAGATCGCTACTCCCAAGAAAGAAATCATAGAAAAAAGTAAGCAGCAAAGTCAGCAAGTTGCAAACTCATTACAATGGAATGAAGCCAAAACCCGTGAATTAATGATAGACGCCATGCTGATTCAGGCAGGTTGGGATGTTAAAAACCCTGATCAGGTTGGTATTGAGGTTGAGGTAGATTTCCCTGACAATATTTCAGGCAAAGGCAAGGCTGATTACGTACTATGGGGCGACAATGGCCAGCCGCTTGCTGTTATCGAAGCCAAAAAATCAGGCAATACCAGTCTTCAGGCAGGTCGGGAGCAAGCGCGCCTATACGCGGATTCACTCGAAAATATGGGCTACACCCGCCCAGTTATTTTCTATACCAATGGCTATGAAACGTTCATCTGGGACGACAAGCAATACAATACCTATCACCCAGTTTATGGTTTTTATAAAAAGGATAGTCTCGAATACCTCATTTATCAGCGTCAATACCGGGACAAGGCCTTAGAAAAACACAATCCCGAGTTGAGCATTGCGGATCGTCCCTATCAGATAGAAGCCATCAAAACGGTAGCCAATCATTTTGAAAAACAACGCCGCAAAGCGTTAATTATTCAGGCAACAGGTACAGGCAAAACCCGTGTGGCTATTGCCTTGGCTGAATTGCTGCTTAGAACCGCCTGGTCAAAGCGCGTACTATTTTTATGCGACCGCAAAGAGCTACGCACCCAGGCCGATGACGCCTTTAAAGAACACCTGCCCAGTGAACCTCGTTGCATTATTGGCGAAACCAACCAGATCGACCAGACTGCGCGTATTTTTATCGCTACTTATCCTGGCATGATGAACCGCTTTTCCCAGCTAGATGTTGGCTTCTTTGACCTGATCATTGCTGACGAATCGCACCGCAGCATCTACAACAAATACCAGGATCTATTTGAGTATTTTGATGCATTGCAACTGGGCCTTACCGCAACGCCGGTTAAATTTATCAGTCGAAATACCTTTGATATGTTCGACTGTGAAAACACCGACCCTACCTTTGAGTTTGGACTGGATGCCGCCATCAACAACGAGCCGCCTTATCTTGCGCCTTTCAGAGTCAAGGATTTAACCACTGACTTTTTACGCGACGGCATTCATTACAACGATCTAAGCGAAGAACAACAGTTACAGCTCGAACAGGATCTGGGTGTAGAAGAAGCCCAGAACACCATGATCGCAGGTAAGGATATAGGTCGTAAAATCTTTAGCGAAAAAACCGACAAGATTATTCTGGAAAACCTGATCAACAATGGCATCAAGGACGAGACAGGTTCTCTTGTCGGCAAGACCATTATTTTTGCGCAACGACAAGACCATGCAGAACACCTGGAAAAAATGTTTTGTGAACTTTACCCGCAATGGGGGAGTAAAGTCTGTAAAGTCATTCATAACGAAATCCCGAAAGTTGAGAGCCTGATTAAAGAATTCAAAGTTCCTGGTAATGATTTCCGAATCGCCATATCGGTTGACATGCTCGACACCGGCATCGACGTGCCCGAAGTCGTCAATCTGGTATTTGCCAAGCCGGTTAAATCCTGGGTGAAATTCTGGCAAATGATTGGTCGCGGTACGCGTCTCCGCCCAAACCTGTTTGGCAAGGGCAAGGATAAAACCGAATTCCTGATTTTCGATCACTACGGCAATTTTGAGTTTTTTGAAGAAGAATATAAAGAGCCAGAAGACACCGGCGGAAAATCACTCCTGCAAACCACCTTTGAATCCCGCTTGGCGCTGATTCAGGAAGCGGTTAAAAGTAACCACGCCCCCGCCTTTGATTGCGCGCTGGCGCTTATTCAAGCAGATATTAATGACTTGCCCGAAGACAGCATTGCAGTCAAGCGCGAACTAAGGTTAGTACATCAGCTACAACAAACCGACCTGTTAAAAAAAATGGATGCCACCACACAGCATTTACTCAGCATCAAAATTGCCCCGCTGATGTCGGCGCGTGTGTTGCGTGATAAAAACGCCATTCAGTTTGACAAACTGATTGCAACAATTCAGCTTTGTCTGATAGAACAGTCAAGTTGCCTGGATGATGAAAAAATCAAACTACTGGCAGAGCTGGATAAATTGGCAGTGACTATAAACGCCGTGCGCCAGAAAGACGCCATCATTGCCGAAGTGCGCAGCGCCGGTTTTTGGGATAATGTTAGTATCGAATCCCTGGAAAAAGTCCGCATGGAACTACGCGGCATAATGAAATACAAGCAGGCAACGCCCGTTGGAAGCTACGCAACGCCCAAAACAAAAACAAGTGATGGCGGAGTCCGCGAAGACGACCGTGAAGTAAAGATTGCAGGCGCAAGCGAGGCCATGCAATATCGTCGTCGTATTAAAAACATACTGGATGAGATGATCGCAACCAACCCTGTTTTACAAAAAATACATAAGGGTGAGCCCATTACTGAAAATGATTTGAAAACGCTATCCTCCACCATCCTGACCTCACACCCCGGCATCAATCTGGATGTTTTGAATCAATTTTATGGGCGCAACGCCAAACAGCTGCATATCACCATCCGGGAGATTATCGGATTAAATTCGACGGCGGTAGAAAACCACTTTAAACAGTTTTTGCACCAGCATCCCACGCTAACCGCCCGGCAAGTGCAATTTATGAACCTGCTGAAAAACTACATTGCACAATTCGGTAGCATTGAAGTCGATAAACTCTATGAAGCGCCTTTTAACAGTATTTCTCATCAAGGCATAGATGGCGTATTTAGTACCGATGATGCCGATGAACTGCTAAAAGTATTAAAACCTTTCTTGCGGGTTGACCAGCAAGATACGATGCGCCCCCTACAATATTAATCTGAAAAATTAACCTGAAAACAATACAAGAGAAGCCACATGCTAACAGGCAAAATAAGAAACGACATCGACCAGCTCTGGGAGAAATTCTGGACTGGCGGCATCACCAACCCCTTAACGGTCATTGAGCAAATCAGCTACCTGATGTTTGCGCGCATGCTGGATATGCAGGAAGAAGTCGCCGAACGTCAGGCAGCGCGCACGCAAAAACCGTTTGACCGCATTTTTGACGATACGCCGGAGGCGTAGCTATTACGCTGGAAAAATTTCAAGAACCTGCCAGGCAAGGAACTGCACCGCCATTTAAAAAATACGGTCTATCCTTTTTTTGCCAGCCTGGGCAAAACAGACGAAAAAACAGAGCAAGAACAAGGGAAAGAACAAGGAAAAGAGAGAAAAACAGCAACAAAGAAACAAAACAGCAACCACCTGGCAAGCATCAGTGAATACATGCAGGACGCCGATCTGGAAATCAAGAATGAATCGGTGCTGGTGGCGGCTGTCGAACTGATTGAAAAACTGCCGCTTACGCAAAGCGATGTCAAGGGCGATATTTACGAATACCTGCTCAGCAAACTCACCACCGCTGGCATTAACGGGCAATTTCGCACCCCGCGCCACATTATCGATCAGATGATACAAATGGTTGCACCTCAACCCAATGAAGTCATCGGCGACCCCGCCTGTGGTACGGCGGGCTTTCTGGCGCGCAGCATGGAATACCTGAATAAAAACCATTCCAGCGATGCCGGTATGCTCACCGATGAAGACGGCAATATCCATTACACCGGCGATCTGCTGGAACCCTACCGCGAACACATCAATAGCAACATGTTCTGGGGTTTTGATTTTGATACCACCATGCTGCGTGTTTCCAGCATGAACATGCTACTGCACGGCGTGAAAGGCGCGAATATTAAATATCAGGACAGTCTCAGCAAATCCATCAAGGAAAACTACCCCGAACAGGAACAAGACTTTTTTGATGTGATACTGGCGAACCCGCCCTTTAAGGGCAGTGTCGATGAGAAAAACATTAACCCCGATATACTGACCATAGTAAAAACCAAAAAGACCGAACTGCTGTTTATTGCGCATATACTGCGCGCCCTGAAACTCGGTGGCAGGGCGGCTGTGATTGTACCCGATGGGGTATTATTTGGTTCCAGCAATGCACACAAACAACTACGCAAAACGCTGATTGAACAAAACCAGCTGGAAGGCATTGTCTCGCTGCCATCGGGCGTGTTTAAACCCTATGCCGGCGTCTCTACCGCTATCCTGATCTTCACCAAAGGCGGCGAGACCGATCATGTCTGGTTTTATGATCTGCAAGCCGATGGTTATTCG
>JANTHA010000183.1 GCA_024762625.1 Thiotrichaceae bacterium | reverse complement strand
ACTAATGGAAGCATGGTTACTGTCAAGAAAAAAAGCCGAGCCTGAAACCATTTCCAAAGTAGGAAAATGCTGCAAACGCTGCTTTGCAGCCTCACTGCGTTTTTTCAGGATCGCAAGTTTGCGTTGTTGAATAGCGTACCAGTCAATATGCACATCGCGCGTCGGCAAACATAGACCAAAATCGACGGACTCGCGCAATTCGCGCAGGCGACGCGCTGATTCGCGCAATATCTTGGACGGGATACAGCCTTCAAACAGGCAGGTTCCGCCCAGGCCTTCGCCCTTTTCAGCAAGCAAAACGCTTTTTCCAGCGCTTGCAAGCGCCATGGCGGTCGGCGTTCCCGCCGGGCCGCCGCCGATGATTAAAAAATCAACTTTTTTCATTTAATACAGTCATCCTTGTCGCTTTCATATCGTCCGGCTTACAATCATTAAACTTGAAGCCGCTTTTTATTTTCCCGATTGCAGTGATTTAAGCTCGCGCCAGCCAATAAACAGGCCAATCAACACTATGGCGATGGCGATGGGTATCAATACCCAGACATAGGCTTCCAGGTAGGCGGCCAGAACGGTCGCCAGTGCGATGAACAAACCCAGCACCAGAAAACGCCAGCCAATATAAACGCCAGCAAGAAAAGTCGACAAACTCATGATGGTCATTAACACATAGGCGGCGCCATTGGTGGGCAAACGGCCAATTTCCAGCAAGGAAAAAACCACCCTGAATGCAATATAAACTGCAGCCCAGTGCAATACTTGCTGGCGAATGAAGTGCAGACCATCAATTTCGCCTTTCATATAGCGCGACCATTCCATGATAATGGCGGCAATCGCAAAAACCGGGATCATCCACATCCAGAAACGCATACTGCGCACGCCCGCCACATCGGTGTAAGCAATGCCAATAAAACAGAGCACCAGCAACAAGCTTAAAACAGCCTCATTGATAAGTACCCGATGAAACCAGCCATCCGGTTTTTTTAATATATCCATACCTTATTAACCTCTTTGCAAGATACTAATTACCCGCGTAACTAAGCCGCGTTATTTGCCCTGTTCGATCTCATCCAGCGCTGCATGCACCGCCTTGAAAATCAGTTTATCGGCTTCCACCGGATCGTTTTCAGGTATATCCCAGGCCATAATCTCGCGATAGCGTTCAATTAAATGGCGCATATCCTTAACAATACGTTTGTGATAACGCTCTATTTCTATTTCCTGCATGTCTGACATTGCCGGTTTCTCCTTAAATTTGTTAGTCTATTTGAAATCTTGCTATTTATTCTGCTCGGCAAAGGTTGAAGACTCCTGAAGCGGCGCTACCAAGACTTCACAGCGGGAATGATTCTGAATGTAGTGGGGCGTTGATCCCAGTAACTTACTGATGCCCTTTTTCTTTTTTGCGCCAAATACAGCCAGATCAGTTTTTTGAGCCTCCAGAAATGAAACAATGGTGCTTCCTGTATCGCCGCTCAACACTTCACTTTTTACGCCATCCGTATCACCCAGATCGTCCATAAAGGCCGCCATCTGTTTTTTAGCCATTTTAACTTGTTCTTTGTTCTGTTCGACGACCAGCTCCGGTTCAAACGGATAACCCAGCATGGAATCATCATAATAATAGGCATAGGGAATAATTTCTTCCGTGACATGCAATAGCGTAACATTCGCCTGATAGAATTTTGCGATTTCGATGGCGCGTTTTGCAGCGTGTCTGGAATAGTTGGAAAAGTCAACGCCAACCATGATTTCCTTATAGGGCGTTAACTGATTAGCCGCTTTTTCCTCTTCGGCGGGCTCGCGCAACCAGTCCCAGGCTTCCTGTAAATTCTCGCGCTCAAAATAGCGTACTTCGCCATAGGGCATGAAAGGCTTCATCATCAGCACCATCCAGTGCTCCCAGGCCTTGTCTCCCACAATGGCGATACGCTCAAAATCATTCATGTGCTTCATGCCGAATTCGAAATCATCTTTGGCTGCCTTCAAATCCCAGCCCGAGAAATTATCCAGCTCAAACAGCACGGAAACCTTGCCCAGTTCCTTAATCTGTTTTTCTAGCTCCGGTAAAAAAGCCTGGTAATCCTCATGCGTTAATTTGCCTGAAGCGCGTATGGCAATGGTGTTATCTTCAAAAACGGGAATAAACTGTAGCATAAGCCTCTCCTTGTTTGTGTTTGCTCCAGACTGTCAAAAAAAGAGGCCTAAACCTCCGTAAAGTCTGAAAACTGCATATATGAGTCTAAATGTAAACCAACCTTGTATTTCTATCTGTCACCTGAATGACACAAGTATTCGAATAATCCTAGCAGCTTATTGAAATTCGCTTAGGCGAGTGCGAGACAAGGAAAAATAGACCGAAAAAGCGCAGTTTACTGGAGTAACTGAGCATTTTGAGGTCTATTTTAACGCAGTATCGTGCCGTCTAAGTAAGTAGAATTTCAACAGCCTGCAAGGATAATAGTCCCAGATCGAATAGTAGCCTAACAGAAAATCGCAGGCTTCTGGCAGAAGCTTATGCTTAAAATAACAGAACGATTGATTTGATCAGGTTTTCCAGACGACGCTTTCTGCTCCCAGGCAAACTACTACCGGAGTCACCCAGATGACAGATAAGAATACTTATCATCTTTATGATTCCGTCAATCAGGTAACTTACTTAAATATGGAGAATTAACAATGAACAAACAAAACGATACATGGGTTGATCCCACTCAACTTTTACCCAAATTTGGAAAATTTTCAGCCGTGGCGGGCATTTTACTTGTTTTACTGGGCGGAACCGGCATTATTTTACCTGAACTCATGTCTCTGGAGGCAAGCCTGCTCATCGCCAGTCTGTTTGTCGTGGGTGGTCTTTTCTGGATGATTCATTCATTCAAGACCAAATCTCATGCATGGTCGGAATGGCTTAAACCCGTTCTGTTATTGATAAGTGGCGGACTGATGCTGTTCTATCCTATGACCGGCATCGCCACCATCGGCTTGTTGCTCGCTTTTTATCTGCTGGTAGACGCCTACGGCAGCTTTATGATGGCCTATATGATGCGTGGTGAAAAAGGCTGGGGCTGGATGGTATTTAATGGCATTATCTCACTACTTCTTGCTATTTTGTTCATCATAGGCTGGCCTGCCACCTCTTTATGGCTGGTTGGATTGTATATCTCCATCAGTCTGCTTTTTGACGGCTGGGCTTTGCTGGTGATTGCCTGGATGCAACACAAGCAGGACAAAAACTGATAATCGAAGGCAGAGTGAGGTCTGCATGCTTCCTGATACAGATCTCACAGCCTAACAGAAACTGACGACAAGACGACAATGGACACCCATCAATTGTGAAATGGCTTGAGCGCATCCACACTTATTATATTCTGAAAAAATATGGGCTGCCCGACCATGCCTGGTTTCAAGTCACGCAAAAGCTTCCCTTACTGGAACCGCTGGATGCGACACAAAAAGCGCGTCTTCGCGTGCTCAGCACCTTACTGATTCATCGTAAAACATTCTTTGGCGCAGATGATCTTGAAATCACGCTGGAAATGAAAATCATCATTGCCGCACAGGCCTGTCTGGAAATACTTGAACTGGGGATTGATTCCTTTGATGGATGGGAAGAGATTGTCGTTTACCCCGGCGCTTTCAAGGTAAACCGTCAAACACAGGATGAGATTGGCCTGGTTCATAATGAAGCCAACGTGCTCAGCGGCGAAGCCTGGGGTCAAGGCCCGGTAATACTCTCCTGGGATGATGTCGAACGCGACAGTTTTACGTTACATCACGGCCATAACGTGGTTATCCATGAATTTGCACACAAGCTGGACATGCTCAATGGCCGCGCCAACGGCATGCCGCCTTTACATCCCGACATGCCAATCAAGGACTGGACGCGTTCTTTAAGTAAAGCCTATGAACGACTAAACAAGCGTTTGAAACACCATCATGCGGATATCAACCCCTATGCGGCGACAAATCCGGCCGAATTTTTCGCCGTTATCTGTGAATATTATTTTACCGCGCCAGAGATTTTGCTTGAGCATTATCCGGCCGTATATCATCAGCTCAAAGCCTATTTCAGGCTGGATATGCTCAAAAACACGCGTAGATAACTAAAAACCATACTATGCTTTTAGTCAAAGACTCATCAAATTATAACCATCACGCCCTGCTGGAGGCGCCATGCCACAACCTCAATATGATGAAATACTACAACGGATTTCCAGTCTGCAAGCGCAACTGGAGCAAGAATTTAACAAGTTACTAGCCGAAAAGCGCGCGCGCTTTAAATACAACTTAAGAAAAGGGCGAGTTGTTTTTGACAAGAACGTTCGAGAAATACAACGTCGTTACCGCACAGGACTCTGGCGGTATTTACGCGAAGCCAGACCCGCTCATATTGTAACTGCGCCCATAATCTATGGCGTCATCATCCCACTGGTGGTGATGGATCTCGCCATTTTTATCTACCAGCAAACCTGTTTTCGCGCCTATGGCATTCCTCTCGTCAAACGCGCCAATTACATCATCATCGACCGCCAGCATCTGGATTATTTAAACCCGATTGAAAAACTGAATTGTATGTATTGCGGCTATGGCAATGGTTTGATTGAATATGTGCGCGAAGTGATCGCACGCACCGAACAATACTGGTGTCCCATCAAGCACGCACGGCGCAGCCCCAACCCGCATCGTTATTCAGAAAAATTTGTTGACTATGGCGACGCTGAAACCTATAAGGAAAAACTGGATACATTGCGAAATG
>JANTHA010000182.1 GCA_024762625.1 Thiotrichaceae bacterium | reverse complement strand
TTCCGTTTTTTGTACGTTGTTTGTACATTGTTTGCACATTGCTGAATACTAAAATTAGAAATTATGTAACAATGGATACGTTTCTAGCCCCTTGCCCCATTTCAACTATTCGCGTTTTCCACCATTCCTGGCGGTCATACCTAAAAGAAACAGAAAGACAATTCGAGCTGATTTTATCACCGGTTTAACGGTCGCCCTTGTCGCCATCTCACAGTCACTCGGCTATGCGCAACTGGCGGGAGTAGCAACCTGTATGATCTCTATGCAGCACGATTGCCCGTCATTGCATGACGGCATCGCCGCCACAGTGAGTATTGCTGTAACCAAGAAGAGCAATAGTAAAAAACACGAGTTTTAACTCGTGTTTTATGTCGCCAGACGCAAAAAAGCCTCGTGCAAGCATTCATGTTGCACGGGGCTTAATTAAGCATCTAAAAATGATGATTTGTTATTTTGCGGCTTCTTCGCGCGCTTTGACTTCTTTAATCACTTCTTCAGCCACATTCTTCGGACAAGGCATGTAGTGTGAGAACTCCATGGAGAACTGACCGCGACCAGAGGTCATGGTGCGCAAATCGCCGATATAACCAAACATTTCAGCAAGTGGCGCATCAACCTTAACACGTACGCCCGTTGGCCCGGCTTCCTGAGATTTGATCATGCCGCGACGACGATTCATATCGCCGATGACATCGCCCACATGATCTTCCGGCGTAAAGATATCCACCTTCATGATCGGCTCCATCAACTGTGCGCCTGCTTTTGGCATAGTCTGACGGAATGCGCCCTTGGCGGCCAATTCAAACGCCATGGCGGAGGAGTCAACCGCATGGTATGCGCCATCGGTTAATGTCACCTTGACGTCCAGCACCGGGAAGCCCGCCAGAACGCCCGTCTCCATCATGGAGCCAAACGCCTTCTCAATGGCTGGCCAGTATTCGCGCGGCACATTACCGCCGGTTACGGTTGATTCAAATTCATAACCTGCGCCGGTTTCAGCTGGCTCAATCACATAATCAATCTTACCAAACTGACCTGATCCACCCGACTGCTTCTTATGCGTATAGCTGTCTTCAACGCGCTTGGTGATGGTTTCACGGTAGGCAACCTGCGGTTTGCCGACTTCTACGTCAACGCCATGAGTACGCTTTAGAATATCAATCTTGATATCCAGGTGTAATTCGCCCATTCCCTTTAGTATGGTTTCGCCACTGTCCTCGTCGGTTTCAACACGGAACGAAGGGTCTTCCGCCACCATCTTGCCGATCGCGATGCCCATTTTCTCTGAGCCGCCCTTGTCCTTGGGCGATACGGCAATCGAAATAACCGGCTCGGGGAATACCATGGATTCCAGAGTCGCCGGGTTTTTAGGGTCGCACAGCGTGTGTCCGGTCTGAACATTTTTCATACCCAACACTGCAACAATATCGCCCGCCTGTGCGGAATCCAGCTCAATTCGATCATCCGCAGACATTTCCACGATACGACCAATACGCTCGGTTTTGCCCGTCGCGGTATTCAGAACCGTCATGCCTTTTTCCAGTTTTCCCGAATAAATGCGAATAAAAGTCAATGCGCCATAACGGTCATCCATGATTTTAAACGCCAGCGCGCGCAATGGACGATCCGGGTCAACAATCGCAAATTCGCCAGTTTCGTTGCCTTCTTCATCAATTTCCGGTTGCGGCTTGACTTCAGTTGGATCAGGTAAATAATCAATAACTGCATCAAGAACAAGCTGTATACCCTTGTTTTTAAACGCTGATCCAGTATAGGTCGGGAAGAATGCAAGCTCTCGCGTTCCCTTGCGGATGCATTTCTTAATGGTGTCAATATCCGGTTCATTGCCTTCCAGATACATTTCCATGGCGTCATCATCTACTTCGACTGCGGTTTCGATCAATTTCTCACGCCATTCTTCGACCTGATCAACCATGTCTTCCGGCACATCCTGAATTTCATACTTCATGGGATCATCAGAACCATCCCAGATCCAGGCCTTGCGGGTTAACAAATCAATAACGCCGGTGAAGTTATCTTCCGTACCAATAGGCAGAACCATAACCAATGGGTTTGCGCCCAGCACATCTTCTATCTGCTTAACGACACGATAAAAATCAGCGCCGACGCGATCCAGTTTATTGATAAAAATAATACGCGCCACTTCTGATTCGTTTGCATAACGCCAGTTGGTCTCTGATTGAGGCTCAACGCCGCCTGATGCGCAGAATACGCCGACACCGCCATCCAGAACCTTTAGCGAACGATACACTTCCACAGTAAAATCAACGTGGCCCGGCGTATCAATGATATTCATGCGGTGGTCTTTCCAGAACGCGCTTACCGCGGCTGACTGGATGGTAATGCCGCGCTCGGCTTCCTGCTCCATAAAATCAGTGGTTGCTTCACCATCGTGAACCTCGCCAATTTTATGGATTTTACCCGTCAGGCTAAGAATACGCTCGGTGGTGGTGGTTTTACCTGCATCAACGTGTGCGAAGATACCGATATTACGGTATTTGGATAGGTCTGCTGCCATGTCTTTGTGTCTCTATTGTCTTGTCTGCTATGTAATAAAAATACGAGTTAAAATAAAAATAGTGTTCGCAACCGCTCAGAGTCAGCCCGAAACAAAAAACGCGACATTATATAGTAAACCGCTAATATAAGGTAGAAGAAAATACACAAGATAAAGACGGGCTTGTCTAAGTCGTATTTATAACTTCATACTCCTCAAACGCAAGGCGTTGCTGATGACTGATACCGAGCTGAGACTCATCGCGGCGGCTGCAATGATCGGAGATAACAAAATACCAAAAAACGGATACAATACGCCTGCTGCAACCGGAACGCCCAGCGAATTGTAGATAAATGCGAAAAACAGGTTCTGGCGGATATTTTTCATTACGCCCCGGCTCAGGCGGCGCGCCCGTACGATGCCCCGCAAGTCGCCCTTGACCAGTGTGACGCCGGCGCTTTGCATGGCGACATCTGTACCGGTTCCCATGGCGACGCCGACATGCGCCTGCGCCAACGCGGGCGCATCATTAATGCCGTCGCCCGCCATCGCCACCGTTTTGCCCTGCGCCTGCAACTGCTTGACCACATGCGCTTTCTGATCGGGCATAACCTCGGCTTCCACGCGATCAATATTCAACTTGCGGGCAACCGCTTCGGCGGTTTTTTTGCTGTCTCCGGTGAGCATAACGACTGTGACGCCTTCCTTGTGTAAATCGGCAATCGCCCTGGGCGTTGATTCCTTGATCGGGTCGGCAACCCCGATCAGTCCCGCCGCCTTGCCATCAATTACAATGAACATCACGGTCTGTCCTTCTCTGCGAAGCGCATCCGCCTGTTTTGGCAAGTCGCCAACATCGACAGACAGCTCCTCACAAAGCCGCTGGTTGCCAATGGCGACCTGATGATCATCAACCTTGCCCATAACGCCGCGCCCTGTCAACGATTCAAAATTGTTCGCCCTGGCGAGACTGACGCCCTTTTCTTTTGCTCCCTCCACTATCGCTTCGGCGAGTGGATGTTCGCTGCCCTGCTCCAGGCTTGCAACCAGTTGCAATACCTCTTTTTCGTTGAAATTACCCGCAGGACGAACGCCCACAAGCTTTGGTTTTCCTTCGGTCAGCGTGCCTGTTTTATCGACCACCAGGGTATCCACCTTTTCCAGTATTTCCAGCGCCTCGGCGTTTTTGATTAATACGCCCGCCGATGCGCCCTTGCCCGTACCGACCATGATCGACATCGGCGTCGCCAGCCCCAATGCGCAGGGACAGGCGATAATCAGAACCGCCACCGCATTGATTACCGCGTAAGCAAGCGCAGGCTCTGGACCAAAACGCCACCAGACAAAAAAGGCGATAATCGCAACCAGCACCACGATGGGAACAAACCAGGCGGACACAATATCGGCAAGCTTCTGGATCGGCGCACGGGAACGCTGCGCTTCGCTGACCATGCGTACAATCTGGGATAACAGGGTGTCCGCGCCCACCTTTTCCGCCCTGATCAGCAAACTGCCGGTGCCGTTCACGGTTGCGCCAATCACCTTATCACCAGTTGCTTTGGCGACAGGTATCGGCTCACCGGTAATCATGGATTCATCGACATTACTTTCGCCTTCAACCACCTCGCCATCCACCGGCACTTTTTCGCCGGGACGCACGCGTAAAATAAATCCGGTTTGCACATGCTCCAGCGGAATATCCTGTTCTTCGCCATTATCCAGAACCCAGCGCGCCGTATTCGGCGCAAGCCCGAGCAAGGCCTTTATTGCCGCATTGGTGCTGCTGCGGGCGCGTAATTCAAGCACCTGGCCAAGAAGAACCAGTACGGTAATCACCGCGGCGGCTTCAAAATAAACCGACACCACGCCGCCTTCATGGCGCATATTGGCCGGAAATATCCCGGGAAACAATAAGGCCACGACGCTATAGGCCCATGCGACGCTCACACCCAGTCCAATCAGCGTAAACATATTCAGATTCCAGGTCTTGAGCGATTGCCAGCCACGCACAAAAAACGGCCAGCCACCCCATAAGACCACCGGCGTCGCCAGAACAAACTCAATCCACTGTACCGTCTTCATGGAAATTCCCCGCGGCAGCCAGTTGGGCGCAAAATCAGCCGTCATCGCCAGTACAAAAACAATCAGCGCCAGCGGAAGACTCCACCAGAAACGTCGCGACATATCTATCAGTTCTTCGTTTTTTTCCTCAACTTTAACCGTCATCGGCTCCAGCGCCATG
>JANTHA010000181.1 GCA_024762625.1 Thiotrichaceae bacterium | reverse complement strand
ACAACGATTCAATAATGGGAAATAACTCCGTCTCTTCGACAATAGAATGTGATTTTAAAACTCGGGCAAAATCAGCCAGATCCTTTTGTGCTGTCTCCAGCGAAATTTCTTCAACAATGGTGCGTAATAAGCCATGTTCCTTACCCAGCGTTATACACAGGTCAACATGCTGCCCATATTCCTGTATAAGCGGTGCAAAAATCATTCTTTCTTCATGTTGCAAGTGGGTTTCTAGCTCGGTTTCATTGTATTTTTTCAATATATCCATGCCTTCCCTCAAGCTGGCTTCCGTTCCCGTTTCGGCAATCGTCGCCAGTTTTTCCGCCATTAACAGGCTATCGTGGTGCTCTTGAGACAGTTTTTGCAATTGCTCACAGCGCGTATTTTGATTTAACTTATCCATTCAGCTTTTCTCCGCTTTTATGTTTTTTCAGCTTCGGCAGTTTGTGATTTCCGAGCCTATTGTGAAAGTTTCATTTCATTGAATCCTTCAATACTTCAATTTCCTCAAGTTTTTGCATGATCTGCTTCTGGATGCGTTTTTTCTCCTTGAATGGGTCAAAACCCTGCAAGAAACGCGCATCAGATTCAGTGGGCCGCTTTTTGGCCCAGTCCGGCTCCAGCAAACTCATGCCGGGCCATTTGTGCCGCGGATAAGGATAGCTGGTGCGATACCAGGCGCGCCCGCCATGACAGCCATAACAACTGTCGCCGCTTTTTTCCCCTGCTTTTTCAATCGCATCCGGATTCAGATAATTGACCTGATGCCGGTTTGTTCTGAACAACTCATGACACACCAGGCAATCATTCTTGTAAGTATCCCTGACTTGCACCCAGTCCCCCGCCAGCCCCGGCATGGTTTTTGCGTCGAATTTACCGTGACACATCAGACAGATATCGGGGTCAACCAGTTTTCGTATTTTTTGTTTAACCTGACCCGATTGAACCAGGTAGGAAAGCTCCACGCCGGGATCATGCCCCTGATGACAGGTGTTGCACTTCAAATCCATTAACTCTTTCGCCAGCTTCGAGGTAAAATGACGTTGATGAAAACTGAGTTGTTTTCCTTCATAGGTATCCAGCGTCTGATACCAGGCAAGCGCTTCATTGGCCTTGACCCCGGCAGGGGATTGATCCAGCACCCGATCCTTGAGCACATCGGCATGGCAGCCAAGGCATTGTTCGTTTGTCGCTTTATCAATCTCAGGCTTGAAATGAATAGGATCCCAGCGCGCCTGATGCTGATCCATGTCTTCCGGCGGGCTTTGACTAACCGACGAACTCTCTGAAGTATTGCCCGATTTCGTATTAATCGTTTTTTGTGGTGTTTTTGGCGCCCTCGGTATTACGGGAGCTTTGCCTATTATCGGGCTTAATACCGGCTTTGTCGGTGCGCCTGGCGCACGCGGCGCTGCAGGCGAATCCGGACTTTGCGCATGGGCGTCAAGTGCTGTTAGAACGAAAATCAGTCCAATAAACAAACGTCCTGCCTGCTTGTGCAATCCAGGTTTTCCAATACTGATTATGCTGATAATACAAATGATGCTAATGATGCTGCTGATCATATTATTCCCTCCCGCTAACCATCTCGCTTGAACACATGGGATTTAGCCGTCGTCATGCCATCCCACCCCGGGCGATGTTTTAATGTTGTCTTTTTCAGGCTAACCTTGACCGAATTGTAGGCAAACGCGCCTGATGGACTGGGCGTATCGGATGTCAGCACATTGGGGTTGCCGCTTCGATCCACGCCATTTTCATCCAGATCTATCCACACGCCTTCGTAAATAATCAGCACCCCCGGCATACAACGCTCCGATAAATAGGTCGGCAACACAATTTTGCCATGCTCATTCCAGACCTCGACCGTATCGCCCGATGCCAGACCCAGTCGTTTGGCGTCTAGCGGATTAATCGTCACTTCCTGTTCATAGGTTTCACGCAACAGTTGCAGATTGTTGAAAATGGAGTGTGTGCGCTGTCGCGGATGCGGCGTGATCAAATGAAATTCATGTTGCTTATCAATCTGGTAGCCTTCGGTATCCCAGGGGCTGATCCACTTTGGAATCGAAGGCACATGATAACCATACTGCGTCTTTTTCCAGTCATTGATTTTGGCAAGCTCGGTGCACAAAATTTCGATTTTTCCCGACGCGGTCGGAAATGGCTTACCTTTTTCGATCTGGTCGCGAAAGCCTACCAGCGGCTTGTCAAACTTGACTTTGTAGATGCCATGCTTTTTAAACTGCTCCCAAGTCATGGTGATATGCTGATGCCCCATGACCTTGTCGCGCCACCAGCTTTGCAGATAGCTTTCGTCAACTGCATCCGGATTATTCCAGTAATCCCGCGTGGCGCGAGGATTATATTTTTTGCCAAAACCCAGTCGATAGGCGAGTTCAGTAAACACCTGAAAATCGGTTTTACTTTCACCCAGCGGCTCAATCACCTTCGGACGGTGGATATAATAATGGCCCTTATACCAGGGCAGGCCGACATCATGGCGTTCAAAATGCGTGCAAATCGGCAGTAGCACATCTGCAAAAAGACCGGACGGCGTAATCGTCTGATCCAGGCAAACCACCAGATCCAGCTTTTGTATCGCCTCGACTTCCTTGTTGATATTGGTGAGCTGATTAAACCAGTTGGAGCCCTGCCAGAAAATTGCGCGAATATTGGGAACTACGCCATCCAGATTATCCTCGCGCGGCCATAATCCAGCTTCTTCACGCGTGACATTCGGGTAGTTATTAACAATATGCGCCCAGCGGTCAGACTTGATGGAAGCATGCCAGATATTTGAATATTCATCATAGGGATAGGCCGTACCTTCTGCATGCCAGCCCTTTCCAACGCCTTCTGCGCATCCGCCCAGTATGCCGATATTGCCCGTCATTGCCTGCAACGCCGAAGCCATGCGGTTGTATTGTTCTCCGTAGGCGTTGCGGCCTGGGCCCCAGCAAGCTTTTAACGCAGCCGGTTTGGTGCGGGCGTACATATCCGCCAGTTTAATAATATCCTTGGCGGGAACGCCGCAAATCTGTTCCGCCCACTCCGGCGTTTTGGGTGTTTTATCATATTTCCCAAGAATATAGTCCTTGAAGTTTTCCTGTCCATTAGGCGAGTTTTTGCTCCAGGCCGGCATCGTTCCAGCGTCCATACCCTGGGTAAATTTATTGATAAAATCCTGATCCTGTAAATTGTTGGTAAATATATAATGCGCCATACCCGCCATCATGGCCGCGTCGGTATTCGGTTTGATTGGTATCCACCAGGCGTCATAAACCGCTGCGCTATCGGTGTACTGAGGATCAATCACCACAAACTTGCAGCCGCGCTGTTTCGCCATGCGCATGTAATAGACCGTATTGCCGCCATGAAAGGTATAGGCCGGATTCCAGCCCCACATGATCATTAATTTGGAATGAGCAAAAGTATCATCCTCGCTACCGTCCTCAATAGTGCCAAAAGTCCAGCGCGCTGCAGTGGTGGTTCCCTGATAGGAAGGAATGGACCAGGAGCTGGTGCGACAACCAAACATGCCAAGAAAGCGCCCTTGCAAGCCATCAATCTGATCTGATTTATGCAGTACGCCATAAGATGCGCCCGCGTAGCTCTGATCAAGGATCGCCTGTGGGCCATACTGCTTCTTGATTTGTTGCATTTTATTTGCGACGAAATCAAGCGCTTCATCCCATGACGCCCGCCTGAATTTGCCTTCGCCGCGCTTGCCTACGCGCATCATCGGATACAACAAACGCTCTGCACAATAAATACGTTCGCGATAAGCCCTGCCCCGCATACAGGCGCGCAACTGCGGTTCTTCGATGGTGTCCTTGCCATAAAAACCGCCTTCCTGATGACTACCGTCATCAGATGACAAACGCACAATCACATCATCTTTTTTATGCGCCACGAGCACATGGCGCGAGCCACAGTTATGCGCACAGCTGGTGACGACTGTTTCAAGCTGATCATCAGTGGGGTAAGGCTCATACGCCTGCGCTGTTGCTTTTCTTGAAGCCAGCAATCCACCTGCGGCAGCGATTGATGCGGCGGCACCAGCTCCCAGCGCCGTTGTTTTCAAAAAGCTCCGACGCTGGTTATTTATGTTTAAATTGATATTTAAATTGTTGCTTTTATCGACCTTAAATGATGCCTCGATTTCTGAATCAGAGGCGTTATTCTCAGCCTTTTTCTGGGCAAAGCGGTGCCTAAGGGGTTTGTGATACATACCATCCATTCCTTTGAATACAGCAATAAATACAACGGTAAAAACAGCGGCTAATACAGCGACTGAATCCTGTTAATAAAAAGAGGACTCAGTCGCTATGCCATGGAGTCTCTCCCGGCATGAATAAAAAGGAACCTCAGATGTCGGAGGTTCAATGCTGATCATAAATTCAGGAGGATCTGACTATAGATTGAGATCCCTTTAAACGGCCTCAACCGTTCACTATTGAGGCCGCCACCTACCACCGGATGAATTTATGTCAGTTGTTTTTTTGTTATATGGGTCTGGCCTAATTATTGTTTATGCCAGCCCCTGATATCATAAGGATGCGTCATTCCTGGATGATTAAAGGGCGTATACCATCCGCCCTGGTCTTCCAGAAAATGCAGGCTATAAGGGTAAGGCTTCGATACGCCATGCAAGGCATGCACGTACCATTCATTTGTTTTTTTGAATTCCTTGATTACCGGAGCGCCAGCGGGTCGCTGATCAGGGGTTAATCCGGCAATAGGATAAGCCATAGCGGTTGAC
>JANTHA010000180.1 GCA_024762625.1 Thiotrichaceae bacterium | reverse complement strand
TTGCAGATCTATCGGTTACCAGGCTGATTGCCTGTGACAGACTCAATACATTCTCTTCCACCAGCCGCATCATCAACGGTAGCAGGGTTTCAACTGCGGAAATCCCCGGACTGGTTTCTTCGAAAGGCGCCAGTTTGGCATCCACCTCATGCGGCTGGTGGTCTGAGCACACCGCGTCGATAACGCCATCGGCCAATCCCTGACGCAGCGCATCCTGATCCCGTTTTGTGCGTAACGGCGGCGATACATGACACAGCGGGTTATAATCGCTGACGTCCATCTCGGTCAGGAAAAGCTGATGCGCCGCCACATCGGCGCTAACCGGCAAGCCCCCTGCTTTGGCAAGCGCCAGCTGGCGTACGCCTTCGGCGCTGGAAATGCGGCAGAAATGCACTCGTGCGCGGGTTTCGGCGACCAGCGCAAGTATCTGGGTCATCGCGGCGGTTTCGGCGGCGACAGGAATCGGGGACAAGCCCAGGCGCGTTGCCAGAGCGCCTTCATTCATGCCGCCCGGCGGCGTTAGAGAATGTTCGATCGGGTGCAAAAATAACGGCAAATCAAAGGTTGCGGCGTATTCCATCGCCTTGCGCAAGGTCGCCAGATCCTGCATTGGTTCGCGCCCCTGGCTGACGCCGATACAACCCACATATTTGAGGCTGCCCATGTGGCTGAGTTGCTCGCCCTGCAATTTTTCCGTCAATGCGCCAATCACACTGACGCGCGCGCCTCCTGCCGTCTTGGCCTTGTTACGAATCAGCTTAACGGTTGCGCCACTGTCAATCGGCGAATCGGCCTCCGGCATACAACACACATGGGTAACGCCCGCACTGGCCGCTGCAAACGTTTCATTGGCTATCCGGGTTTTATTTTCAAGACCTGGTTCGCGCAGGTAGACGCTTAAATCGACCAGACCGGGAAACAGAAATAGTCCGGATGCGTCTATTGTATTCTGGGGTTTGAAATCGCCAGGTATTGCTTCGCCCAGCGCCAGAATATCGCGTTTACTCAGCGCGACATCCATCACTGCATCAAGCGCATTGACTGGATCAATAACACGCGCCTGCCGAATCAGGGTGGTTTTGGCGTTTGCGCCTGCCTTGCTTGTCTTGCTTGTTTTTGTCATGCTAACCACCCTCCCGCTGACTGTTAGCCTTGCCTGGCGCCAGCGCTGCGCCCATCACCATCGACATCACCGCCATGCGCACTGCAATGCCGTTGGTCACTTGCTGCAAAATCACTGATTGTGGGCCATCCGCGACGCGCGAGTCGATTTCCACGCCTCGATTCGCAGGGCCGGGGTGCATCACGATCGCATCCGGCCTGGCGAGTCTGAGTCGCTCCTCGGTCAATCCGTAGCGCGCATAGTATTCCCTTACCGAAGGCAGCAGCGCAGTATTCATGCGCTCATGTTGCAGGCGCAGCATAATGACTACATCGACGTCGGCAAGGCCCTTTTCAATATGGTTATAGACATTGACGCCCATTTCTTCAATGCCCTGTGGCATCAATGTTTGAGGCGCTATTACCCGGATTTCTCCGGTGCAGAGGGTAGTCAGCGCGTGAATTTGTGAACGCGCCACGCGAGAATGCTTTATATCGCCGACGATAGCCACCTTGAGCGGCGTAAAATCGGGCTTGTGCTGCCGGATGGTGAGCATATCCAGCATCGCCTGGGTCGGGTGCGCATGGCGACCATCGCCTGCATTGAGTACGCTGATATGCGGCGCGCAGTAACGCGCAATAAAATGGGCGGCTGCGCTACTGGAGTGACGCACGACAAACATATTGCAATTCATCGCTTCAAGATTGCGAATGGTATCCAGCAGGCTTTCGCCCTTGGCAGTTGCAGAATTGCGAATATCCAGATTAATAATATCAGCAGAAAGGCGCTTGGCTGCAATCTCGAAGGTGGTCCTAGTGCGTGTTGAATTCTCGAAAAACAGATTCATCACGGTCTTGCCGCGCAAAATAGGAAGCTTGTTTTGTACGGTGCCGGGCAAATTAAGAAATTGCTCGGCGCGGTCGAGTATTTCTTCCAGCAATAACGGTGGCAGGCCTTCAATGGTCAGGAAATGTCGAAGCTTGCCATCGGCATTAAGCTGCATGGATGATGGCAAAGGTCCAGGAACCAGTCCTGTCGAGGATGAATCTGAAAAAAGTTTATCCACTCAATCTCACTTTAATTCGCTTCTTTCTTAACAATATCCAGCTTAAGTTTATCGTTTTCCTGACTAATCTGATAGTAGGAATCCTTACTTGTTTTGTCCTTGAAGCCAATTACTTGCGCCTCAATTGGCAATTCCCGGCCGCCACGGTCGATCAATACCGCCAGTGTAATGCTGGCGGGGCGACCATAATCAAATAACTCATTCATCGCCGCCCGCACGGTGCGCCCGGTATATAAGACATCATCAACAAGGATGATATGTTTATTTTCCAGTGGAAAGGGGAGTTGTGAAGGCTTGGTTTGTGGGTGCAGGCCGATGCGGTCAAAATCATCGCGGTAAAAGCTGTTGTTCAATTCGCCCAGCGGCTCCTTTATATTCAAGGATTCATGCAGGCGTCTCGCAATCCATACGCCAGCGGAATGAATGCCCACCATGACTGGGTCATTTATGCCTTTCTGTTGCATCATTTCGTCAAGTTGACGACTCATTTTATCCAGCAACTGACCAATATTGTGATTTTTATTCATAAATCTAGCGAAAGCCTTTTGACTGCATCCAGTTTTCCAGAATAATGGCTGCGGCCACCATATCCACTTCTTCCTTGCGAACTTTTTGCTTGCGCCCCGATTGACGTAATTGCTTTAGTCGTCGGGCCGCCTCTATTGAAGTAAATTGTTCATTTTCCTGATCAACCGGCAAATTATAACGACCAGAAAGCTGATTGCAAAAACGCTCAATGCGCTGTTTAAGCGGACTGTCGCCGCCATCCAGTTCCTGCGGCATGCCAACGACTAATTGCCGGGGCTTCCACTCCCTGATTAAGTCGCTGATGCCTTGCCAGTCAGGTTTTTCGTCCTGGCTTTGCAAGGTGGTTTCAGGGGACGCGCTACCAGTCAGTGTGTTGCCCACTGCAACCCCTGTACGCTTCAGACCAAAATCAAATGAGATTACAGTGGTCATTTTTTGAAATTTATGAAATGCATATCCGAAAATTATCAGGCGTGCCCTACTTCATCGCTAATCAGATTTGCATCAAAACCGAGTGTTTCAATGGCGCTGCGCCAGCGGTCTTCAAACGGTATTTCAAACAATATCCTGTTATCGGCGGGACAATTCAGCCAGGAGTTATCCAGCATTTCCTGCTCAATCTGCCCCGGCGCCCAACTTGCGCAACCCAGCGCCAGTAAAAAATTCCTGGGGCCTCGTCCTCTGGCGATGTCATATAAGATATCGCGCGAGGCGGTCACGGCAAGCTTATCATTGATTTTGAGCGTATTCTCCCAGCTTGTTTTATGCCATGCCGCGTTATTGTCAGGATCAATTTCATGGATCACGAAACCCTGTTCCGGCTGTACAGGACCGCCTTTCAGAGCAAGCGAACCTTTGATGGACTCATTGATAGGCCAAGAGCCTTCAGCGGTAGAGGAGCCATCAGCGGATACAGAGCCTTCAGCTGTAGAGGAGCCATCAGCAGTTAAGGAGCCATCAGCGGTTGAGGAGCCTTCAGCGGTCAATAAGCCATCCATTTGTGTTTGCTCATCCCTTGTCGCCAAAGTCGCATCCGTTTTCACAGAGATATCAAGCTGTTCGAATAATTCATCCAGGGTAATTTGAATTGGGCGGTTAATGGTTAATCCAAAACAGCCCTCATCATTATGTTGGCAAATAAGCGTCACTGACTGCTTGAATGAGGGATCGCCCAGAGCGGGCATTGCTATGAGTAACTGGCTTTGCAGATAACCGGGCGTAGGCGCTTTTTCAACATCCTGCTTTTCCTGCTGTTTATCTTCTTGACTATCCATGGTTATGTTAATCTATTTATTTCGAGTAAAAGACAGCTTTACCTCCGTCCTTCTGGAAAATGATGGTGCGCGTAATATTTAAACGATCATATTTTTCGCGAATTTCCTTTGGAAGCGGTTCATAAGGCGCCGCCAGTTTTACTATGTTCAATGCGGCCTTATCCAGTATTTTGGACCCGGATGAGACCGAAATCTGCATTTCAACCACACGCCCCGCCCGATCCAGCGTTGCATTTAGAATCAAAGTGCCTGTCAGGCTCAATTGTATCGCTTTTTGCGGAAAGTTGATATTACCGATTCGTTCCAGTTTTTTTGACCAGTTATGAATGTATTCAGCTTCTACCGCGCTTTTTGCGCTGATTGAATCCACAAAATGAATACGAGGGCGTTTGGCGTAGCGTTCTTCCTGCTTGCTCATTTCAGCCATTAATTTAGCGATGACTTCCGTTTGCTCCGATATCTCACTGTCGGTTTTTTTAGGCTCAACCACTTGCTCCTTTTCAGGTAATTTCTCAACACGCTTTTTGGTCTTCCCCTTGGTGGTCAACACCTGAGGTTTTAATTTGGGCACAACTTCAGGCGTACTCTCTTCAGACTTAATCAGGTCTTCACCTTGTTCATTATTCGGGTTTTGCGACGCAAACGGACTGGTAAGTCGCGACTTTTCTTTTTTGCTTCCGCTACCAAGCTGATTGGAATTGGCGAGAAAATCAGCTGTTTTGGGGACAGCCACACTGACCTCAAAGGTTTTGGCGAAATCCTTAAGCGAGGCATGGTTGACCTTACTTGGATCCGGCAAGGT
>JANTHA010000179.1 GCA_024762625.1 Thiotrichaceae bacterium | reverse complement strand
AATGGCATCAGCCATCTGAACCGGGCATATCTTAATTAAAGTGAGCGCCGGAGGACGTTTCTTCCGGCGTTTCCTTAACTTCTACTTCGCCTTCTTTTCCTACTCCATTTACTTTCACTCTATTCGACGCAAGAAAGGCCCCAACGGCGTCCATTCCCGTCGCCATCAACGGCTTCATCGCGCTTAACAAGCTGCCGAACATATTCTGGTGGTATCGCTCTTCCCCCAGTAGCAACTGTTTCATATGTTCACGCTGGGTTGGCATATCAAAACAGGCGGGGCAGTTTTCCATAATAACCGGCAATGCATTATTTTTGGCGAAATCCGCCAACAGGCGTTCTCGCACATAAACCATCGGGCGAATTACGCGCAAATCTTCAGCATCAATCAGATAATGCGCTTTCATGGTCTGTAGTTTGCCGCCGTGAAAAGCAGACATCAGAAAACTTTCCGCCAAATCATCCAGATGCTGTCCCAGCGCTAGCACGTTATAATTATTTTCGCGCGCTACGGTATACATCACGCCGCGCTTGATGCGCGCGCAAAAAGCGCAGTAGGAGTTGCCATCCATATGGGTTTCGGCCATGTTCATAATCGGCTCTGGCCGGAAATGATAATCCACGCCCAGCGCTTTCATATACGGAATCAGTGGAGCAGGGTCAAAAGCGCCGCTTTGCGGATCAATGGTGACCGCGCCAATCGTGAAATTGATCGGCGCATGGCGTTGAAAATGCGCCAGTAAATGTAACAAGCTTAAGGAATCCTTTCCACCGGAAAGCCCTAGGAGAATACGGTCGCCATCCTGTATCATCTGAAAATCACGCAAGGCCTTGCCTGTTTTTCGCAACAGCTTTTTGGAGGGTTTAACAAATTCTTCATTCATCTGTGCTATTCTAACTGAGACTATGAGCGACTTATACCCACCCATCCACGAAAACCGGTCCTTTCATTTAAAGGTTGATGCAATTCATCAGCTGTATGTCGAAGAATGCGGCTCCAGCGATGGAACCCCGGTCATTTTTCTACATGGCGGTCCCGGCGCAGGTTGCGAGCCATATCACCGTCAGTTATTCAATCCGGAAAAATACCGCATTATACTGTTTGATCAGCGCGGTTGCGGGCGCTCCCTGCCGCATTCCTCTCTGGAAAACAACACTACCTGGGATTTGGTGGCCGATATGGAAAAAATCCGTATTGAGCTGGACGTCGACAAGTGGGTAGTCGCGGGCGGCTCCTGGGGCTCCACGCTTGCGCTTGCCTATGCCGAAGAACACCCTGAGCGCGTATCAGGTTTGATCGTGCGCGGCATTTTCCTGTGTACGCAAACGGAGATCGACTGGTTTTACCAGCATGGCGCAAGTGAAATATTCCCGGATTACTGGCATGATTTTGTTGAGCCAATTCCACAAGACAAACGCGGAAACCTGCTAAAGGCCTATCATGAATTACTGACCGGCGATAACGAGATCGCCCGCATGGGCGCAGCAAAAGCCTGGTCAACCTGGGAAGCAAGAACCGCCACGTTGTTGCCCAATTCAGCCGTGCTGGATCATTTTATCGAACCCCACAACGCCATGAGCATAGCGCGCATCGAAGCGCATTACTTTATCAACAAAGGGTTTCTTTCCGATAATCAGCTACTTGATAACGCCTACAAAATCAAGGACATCCCCGGCTTTATCATTCAGGGGCGCTATGACATGATTTGCCCGATGCGCCAGGCCTACGAATTACACCGGGCCTGGCCAATGTCGGAATTTTTTATCGTGCAAGGCGCTGGTCATGCCGCTGCGGAAAAAGGCATTAGCGCGGCGCTCATTAAGGCGAGCAATGACATGTTGAGTAAAATTTAAGCGTATTATTTAGGCGTGGCATAAAGCATGATTGCACTGATACAACGCGTATCCTCGGCGCAAGTTACGATAGATAATATCACTGTCGGCGCCATCAACAACGGCATACTGCTTTTTTTAGGCGTCGAAAAAAATGATACCAGGCAACACGCCGAACAGCTTTTGCACAAAGTGATTAACTATCGTATCTTTGAAGACAGTCAAAACAAAATGAACCTGTCGTTGCTGGATGTATCCGGCGAGCTGATGATTGTCTCACAGTTCACCCTGGCCGCCGATACCCAAAAAGGGCTGCGACCCAGCTTTACACCCGCTGCGCCGCCAACACTGGGAAAAGAATTATATGATTACTTCATACAATTAGCTGAACAAAAAGTAACCATTGTAAAAAGTGGAAAATTTGGGGCCGACATGCATGTCAGCCTGATAAACAAAGGGCCTAGCACCTTTTGGCTGCAAAACAAATGACATGAATCAAATAATTAAAAATTACCAAACAATTTGTAATATATTATTTCACATGGTATTTATATAACTCTACTTTTTAAACTTGTTGGTATTTTCATGAACAAACTGGCTTTATTTTTTACCCTTTTAACCACTTTTTCCCTATCTTTCTTTACCCCCGCATTTGCAGACAAAGACCAGCCCAGCACAGTCAACGCGACAACAAGCGAAGTCGAAGCTGACAAGCCTGGCGTAGCCAGCGCTAAAGCAGCTATGTCAAAAACGTCAAAAACCGAAAACGCCGTAGCGGAAGAAAACTCAGGCAATGCCGCAACAGCTGCTGATTCCGCTGAAAACAACGCCGCTAAAGACGATAGCGACAAAGAAAAAACAGCCGAAGGCGATGAAGAGCCAGATTGCGAATAAACAAGAACTTTCCTGGTTTAAACAAAGACAAACACCTCTTATCTTCCTGCGTAATTTTAATCTATTTTCAGGAAACAACTGCAAACCCATTAATTTTATAACAAGGGCCTACAGCCCTGCCTACCATCAATAGTCTCTAGGAGGAGAATTATGAACTTAGCAAAAATATTAACCGCGCTCGTCGCAACGGCAATGCTTTCGATTACAGCAACAACGGCGTCAGCCAAGGGAAAACCGGTCGGAATCACTGCAGACATGGCGAGCGTTACCGTAAAACACAATGGCAAAGAAGTTAAAATCGAACGCGCCCAGGACAATAGCGCAACCGTAGACCCGGCTTTCGCCAAAACCTCTCGCCCTTGTCCACCGTTTTGCATTCAGCCAATGAGTCTGGGTAAAGACATAGAAACCATCGGTGAAGTCGAAGTGATCAATTATGCCAAGAAAATGAGCGATGGCGACAAAAGCATTCTGGTAGTCGATTCACGCACGCCTGACTGGGTCGCAAAAGGCACCATCCCCAGCGCGACCAATGTTTCCTGGGTTGAATTGACACCCAAAAAAGGTGCAACCACCGAAGGCATCATGAAAGTCATGTCTGACAAGTTTGGCGTTAAAGTCGCCAAAGGCATGGACGAAGTAGATGTAGACGAAGCCATCGCCGCAGGCGACACCTCCAAAGTATTTGACTTCTCTGGAGCAAAAACACTGGTGATGTTCTGTAACGGCATGTGGTGCGGCCAGTCTCCCGCCAGCATCAAAGCCTTAAGAAAATTTGGCTACCCCGCTGATAAAATCAAATACTACCGCGGCGGCATGCAGGACTGGAAAATTCTTGGTTTAACCACAGTCAAATAGTCACACGCCAAATTATGTAGACCTTAAAACCAGCTGTTTCTACAGCTGGTTTTTTTGTGGATGAAAATAATTATCGCGTTCTATCCAGGTTCAAAAATCTGCTCATTATGATCAAAGTAGAGCCCATCAAGAATAACGCCCACAAAAAAGCAGGCGACTAGCGCCTGCTTTTTGATTACCAGGTTAATTTAACCTAGTTTTTATCACTACAAACGTTTGCTTGTCCATAAGGACTTAATGTATTCGGCAAACCTGAATCAACCTTTTTGAAGTCTTCAGCTGTCATCGGCAGGATAAACGATGTGTTTTCAACAAACTCTGTTCCTTCTACCACGATTTTAGCGGTTAACAACTGCTTGCTCCAGAGCGCTTCACTTTGAGGGTAAATCACCTTTACGCTAAGTTTACCCTGGTCATCTGTTGTGCCTGATCCTGTTACAGTTGCTGCCTGAGTTGGATCCAGTTTACCGTTGCCATTGGCGTCTTCGCCCTGATCCAGCTGCCCATTTACGATCACAGAGTCTTCACTAGGGCAGGAAGAAGTACCTGGTAACGTTGTAATATTCTGATGCCAAATATCTGGCGTACCGTCTGCAGGAACACTGGTGTCAACAAGCTCCATATAACCTTTGATATAATCAGTTGGCGTAATGGTGAAATCAACCTGCTGATTTTTAACCGGGTTACCGGCGCTGTCTGTAACGATCACGCCGAAGGTTTTTTCATAGAAAATACCATTTTCCGCCAGTAGTTCATCGGTTCCTAGCACAATTCGTAGCGCATCGCCGCCTACAGTCAAGACAACCGGGTCGGTTATGCTTGGCGTATCATTTAATTCTGTGAGTATGGTAACGCCATCCAGTCCACTTGAGCTGTTTCCTGCGGTATAGACCACCTGTGCTCGACCCAGTGAGTCGGTAATCGCCTGTGAATTACTTAGCTGACCATTTACCGTATCTGTCAGGTTAAAGTTAACTTTAATGTTTTTAACAGGATTATCATTGGCGTCGCGTACTTTAGTGATGATTGTACTAGTCTTGTTTGGCGCAATCAGTGTAGGCAATGCCTGTGCATTCAAATAAGCCGGCGTAGTCGCCACATACTCGCGACTCAATGTAGCGGTCAAGCCAGCAGCCGTTTCTGCCGTAATTGTTGCAGAACCCGCAGTATCCGATTTGATATTAAAGACCGCTTCACCATTTGTATCAGTTGTTACTTCCGAAGGAGACAGCGGCGTTACGCCATC
>JANTHA010000178.1 GCA_024762625.1 Thiotrichaceae bacterium | reverse complement strand
TAAATGAGCATTTCAATCACAGCCAAATATGACGATATCGAAGGCGTACGCAACGCTGAGGATGATTTGAGATCAACCGGCATCGAATCAGATCGTATACTGATCGACGAAGACGGCAACCGTATCAAGGTCATCATTGCCGATGAAGCACGGCCTGAAATTGAAGAAATCCTGGGTCGTCATGATCCACTGGAGATAAATGAATACCACGAAGAAGATTGAAAAAGATGAAAGAAGATTAATGAAGATTAAAGAGGATTTAATATAGTTGGCCAAAGGGAGGATTCATCATGACCAATGCAATGGAAAAACTGAACGAAATACAAAAACTGACCAAGCGTCTGCAAAAGGACTTTCCCACGGAGACCAACGCCTTTCTCGGTTTCCTCAACAAGGCGGAAGCTGGCAAGGCGCTGGATATTCGCCAGAAAGAACTGATCAACGTGGGATTGGCGGTTGCGGCGCAATGTGAATGGTGCATCGCTTTTCATGTGCATGGAGCCGTCGAAGCCGGCGCAAGCCGTGAAGAAATCATCGAAGCCGGTTTTATGGCGGTGATCATGCACGGCGGCCCGGCCTATATGTATATGACGCCCCTGTTGAACTGCATTGACGACCTGGTTCCGAAAACATCCGGCGAGTCATAGCAAAACGCGACGGAAATACGCCACGTTCAGGAAACATCTAGGAGAAAAAAATGGATCGAAGCCGGCTTTTAGCGATGCTTCACGATATGCTGTTGGCGCGAAAATTTGAAGAACGCGCCGCCGAGGAATACACCAAAGGCAATATCGCGGGTTTTTTACACTTGTATCCGGGCGAAGAAGCCGTCGCAGCGGGCGTCATGCACGCTAGCGAACCGGGCGATTATATCGTCAGCACCTATCGCGAACATGTTCATGCGCTGATTCGCGGTATTGAACCGAAACGCATCATGGCGGAATTGTTTGGCCGCAAAGATGGCTGTAGCGGCGGCATGGGTGGCTCCATGCACCTGTTTGATCGCGCGCGACGTTTTATGGGCGGTTACGCCATCGTTGGCGAAACCTATCCGGTGTCGCTGGGCATCGCCTACGCCATCGCGATGCGCGAATTGCCAGAAGCCGTGATCTGTTTTTTTGGCGATGGCGCGGTCAATCAGGGCACCTTCCATGAATCGCTTAATATGGCGGCGCTCTGGCGTTTACCCATTTTATTCGTTTGTGAAAACAATCATTACCAGATCGGCACCGAAATTCATCGTCATTCGGCCGTCGCCGAAGTGTATAAACGCGCCTGCGGTTACCGGATTCCATCCAGGCGTGTTGACGGTATGGATGTGCTGGCCGTACACCAGGCGGCCACCGCCGCTCTGGAGCAGATTCGCGCGGGCACAGGCCCACAATTCCTGGAAATGGAGACCTACCGTTTCCGCGGCCATTCCATGGCCGACCCTGGCAACTACCGACCCAGCGTGGAAGTAAAAGCGCATCAGCAGGATGATCCGTTGCTGGTCGCGATTGAGGAAACGCTGCCCTACTATCCCAGTTCCGAGGAAATTCAGGCCGCCGGTCATGATGTCATCAAACAGTTAAGCGACCATATGAATAATGAAGGCCATCTTGATCAGGCGGGCTTTGATTCGGTAGCTAAACAAATCGACGACATCATCGAAGACGCCGTGCAATTTGCGCTCAACAGTCCGGATCCTACGATGCAGGACGCATGGGATGCGCTTTATTGCAACCGCGGCGAAGAGGTTCTGATCTGATGAGCAAGGAAATTTTTTACTGGCAGGCATTGAATCAGGCGCTGGACGCCGAGATGAGCAAGGATGACACCGTATTTATACTCGGCGAAGATGTCGGACTATATGGCGGCAGTTACCGCGTGACAGAAGGCCTGCACGCCAAATACGGCGACTGGCGGGTGCGCGATACGCCCATTTCGGAAGGCAGCTTTACCGGTCTGGGCGTCGGCGCAGCGATGGTGGAAATGCGCCCCATCGTGGAAATCATGACCATCAATTTCTCACTGCTGGCGCTGGATGCAATCACCAACATGGCGACCAAGGTTCCTTTCATGTCAAGCGGTCAATTCCCCATGCCGCTGGTTATTCGCATGCCAGGCGGCGTCGCCAAACAACTCGCGGCGCAACATTCACAACGTCTCGAACAAACATTAATGAACATTCCGGGCGTGCGCATCGCTGTACCCGCCACGCCGCAGGACGCCTGGTGGCAAACCCGACAGGCGATCCGTAGCAACGAAGCCATTATTATTCTGGAACACGAACTGTTGTATTTTTCAAAAGGCATTCTGGATAAAACGGCTCCTGCGCCGCCCATGCACCGGGCGATGATTCGCCGCGAGGGGCGCAATCTGACCATCATCAGCTATTCGCGCATGAGTCTGCTCGCCGAACAGGCGGCAACACAGCTGGCCGACGAAGGTATCGACGCCGAAGTCATCGACCTACGCAGTCTTAATCCAATCGACTGGGATCGTTGCGTCGCCTCGGTCGAAAAAACACACCGACTGCTGATAGTCGAGGAAGACAGCCTGTTCGCAGGCGCAGGCGCGGAAATAGCCGCAACCTTGGGCGAACGTTGTTTTTATTCGCTGGATGCTCCAATAAGCCGTCACGCCGGACTTGATTTACCCACGCCCTATAACGGCAAACTGGAAGCAGCCTCCATTCCAACGGTCACAAGCATCAAGCAGGCCGCGCGTGCGCTAACTCAAACGGAGAACGCTAAATGAAACGCACACCCGTCACCATGCCGGTGCTCAGCGACACCATGGAAACCGGCCATCTGGTTCGCTGGCTAAAAAAACCAGGCGACCCGGTCAAAAAAGGCGACGTACTGGCTGAAGTTGAATCCGACAAGGCTATCATGGACGTTGAAGCCTTTCAGGATGGTTACCTGAGTGGCCCACTTGCGCCCGAAGACAGCGATGTTCCGGTGCGCGAAGTGATCGCCTACATCAGCGATGAAAAACCCGGCCCTGACAGTCAATCCGCTGATGAGACGCCTGCCATGGAAAAAACGCCAGCGCAGGATTCAGACAGCCAGGCTGATGATCAAAGCGTAGATAAAAGCAGAGATCAAAGCACGAATAAAACAAACGTCGATGCACCGCAACGCACGCAAGAGTCAGAGTCAGAGTCAGAGTCGGGCTCAGAGCCAGAGTCGGACTCTGAACAAGAGTCGGAAAAAGTATCTGTTTCTGCAAACGCTGACGCACAGGCTCAAACGCAAAAACAAACGCAATCGACAGACAGCATCTCACAAGCCAAAGCATCCCCCTATGCGCGCGGACTGGCGATGGAGCTAGGCGTTCCACTGAATCAAGTTGCGCCGTCCGCCGATGGCGTTATTCACGCCAATAATGTGTTATCCGCCGCGCTACAAGGCCCCGCGCCAAATCTGGACGCAGGCCCTGCCTGGAAATTGCATGCGTTTACGCCGATGCGGCGCTCGGTGGCGGAGCACATGCAACAGGCGGGTAAAACACCCACTTTTCATGTCAGCGCGCGTCTAAGTCTTGAGTTGCTTGCCAAGCAGTCGAAACAACAAAAGCACTCCTTCACGCTACTGCTGGCGCAGGCCGCAGCGCAAACGATCAAGGAAATGCCGCTATTTAATGCAGCTTATACGCCGCTGGGACTCGCCTACCGGAACCAGATTGATATCGGCATCGCCATGGATATTCCGGGCGGACTGGTAACGCCGGTTTTAAGAGATGTGGCGGGTCGCTCCCTGGATGAATTGGAACAAAGCTGGCGCGCGCTTAAACAAAAGGCCAAACAGCAACGACTGCTTAAAGAAGATTACCAGGGTGGAACCTTTTATATCTCCAACCTCGGCATGTTCCCGCTCGTGGATAATTTCGACGCGATTGTGCCGCTGGGTTCCGCCGCCATACTGGCCATTGCCGCGTTACAGGATGGCAAGGCAAGCGTCACGCTTAGCGCAGATCACCGCGTGGTTTATGGCGCCGATTGTGCGCGTTTTCTGGAAAAACTCAATGACAAAATCCTGGGGTTCAATTAGGCCTTAATAGCCGTATTTTTCAGGGCGCCTTTAATCAAAACCAGATAAACCGCACTCGCAATCCCGCCGGATGCATAGATCATCGACATCACCATAATCTGGTAGCGCGCAGCAATCAGTGGGTCTACGCCCGACAGTATCTGCCCTGTCATCATACCCGGCAAGGCAACCAGCCCCACAGCAAATAACGAATTGGTCATCGGGATTAATGCTGTTTTAAAGGCGATATTGCGCGCCTCTTCATAGCCTTTGTTTTGCAATAACTCTTCATTGAAACGCTCGGCCGCCAGGCTGATGCTATTCATGGTATTGGAGAAAATCATGCTGGCGAGCGGAATTGTATATTGTGGGCGATACCAGGGGTCAAGGCCCAAAACGCCCTGAGTCACCAGTATAAACACACTGACGCCGCCTGCCACCATGGAAATCAATACATAACTGTATAATTTCCTGCGCTGCACCTTAACCGTTCTTAATGCTATCCAGCTGGAGGCCAGAATCATCACCGACAGCACCAGCACCACGACCCATGACTTGTCTGTATTAAAAATATAGCCGAGAAAATAGCCGATGATTAATAACTGTCCCAACATGCGGCTGACAGCATAAATGCCCTCTTTATAATTATTTGACCACTTGTAGAGCACCCACACCACAAAGGCGACAGGAATTAGAATAATCGCAAGCGAACTGATTTCTATGTTAGTAATACTGTTAGTCATGGATTGAACTCTGGTAAGCCATCTATTTTAAAAGCGCCTGATTATTAGAAAGACCCATATATACCCTTTCATCCT
>JANTHA010000177.1 GCA_024762625.1 Thiotrichaceae bacterium | reverse complement strand
AATGAGTGTAGCAGTTAATGAGAAAAAACTAAAAAATGAAGAGTCTGTACCCAAAAAGAAGAAAAAAGGCTCCGCCCGTAGTATTGAGACTTTCTACCGCAACGCTTATCGCACCCAGCTTGATTTAACCGGATTGGCGGATATGAAAGCGAATATCATGATTTCGATCAATGGCTTGATTATCACGGCGATTATCGCCACCGAAGGCGTGCTGGCCTATAACGAATCCTTTCTTAAATATCTGCCGATGCTATTGTTGGTGGTGAGCATTTTATCCCTGGTTTTCGCCATGCTGGCCGCCAAACCCAGGGTTTCCAATCTGCATGTGAGCGCCGAGGATATGTATAGCGGCAAGGCTAACCTGCTTTATTTCAACAATTTTCTGCAATTGTCTGAAGAGCAATATGCGGATGCGATGTACAAAACCATTGAAGACGCTGAAGCGATTTACGGAATGATGAGCAAGCATATCTACAACCTGGGCGTGGTGCTGGCGCGCAAATACGCCCTGCTTAGAATATCCTACCTGATTTTTCTGGGAGGAATGGTGCTTACCGGGCTGCTATTTGTCGGGCGTGGTTTATTTTAGTTGATCGGCAGCCATGGAAGGTGCTTAAGGTGATAAGAGCGCTGAAGGGATTGCATCGTTTTCTTCCTGCGCTTCAAGTTCTTCATGGCTAGAGTCTATGTTCAACCAGGTTTGTTTCAACTGCGAACTCTGCGCGTGTGAAAGCCCAAATCAGACGACTAATCCAGGTCAGCAACCAGCGCTTCACGGTAATTTTCCGGTAACGGCGATACTGAGTAATTGTAGTTTTCATGATCAATGCCGACGTTGATGGGCGCGCCTTCCTTGGCGGCTTTCTTCATCTCATCCGTCAACTCAAAGCGCATGAAATGCACCGCGGATGTTTTGTCTTCGGTTTCGCGATCAAGGTCTTCGTTGGAAATGGCGTACACCTTGTCGAAGCCTTCGACCTGTATCCAGGTTTTGCGGTCAATGCCGATCAGGTTTTTGAGTGCTTCAATGCGCTCATTGACATCCACGAACTCAATCATCATGGTGCCTTTCCAGTTGTTTCCACTTGGGATTAGCGGGTTATAGGCGTCGAGTTCTTCCTGGATGCCCTCGGCGTCGAAGATTTTTTCGGCGCGCAGCATTTCCTGAATCTGATACTGGATAGTTAGCGGGTCTTCAAAATAGAGGGTGACGTTTGGCCCAATCGGCAGGTTGCGGCTTTTTTTGTGCTGCATCACCTTGTTACGCATTTCGGGTCGTATTTCAGCGTATTTTTCTAGCGTGTGTAAATCGTCTCGTGTCAGTTTTTTAGCCATGATATTGCCTGTTGTCTTGTCGGTTGCCTGTTGCGAATCAGTTGAGTCCGTATGCGATGCGCAATAGCGTTAACGGGTGATGTGGCGTGGAGTCATCCTTAAGGCCATTTTCAATCTGGTGTCCGGCCATAGGACAATCACTGCTGTAATAATTTGCCTGTGCTTTTTGTACGCGGCTGATTACCGGACGGCAGATTTTCATCGAAATTTCGTGGAATTCTTCCTTGACCGCATAGGTGCCGTCGTGGCCAGAGCAACGCTCGATGGTCTCGATGGAAGTATCCTGAATCAACTCCAGTAGCTCGCGCGTTTTCAGGCCCATGTTCTGCACCCGCAAATGACAGGCGGCGTGGTAGGCGATTTTGCCTAGCGGCGCTTTGAAATCGGTGTTCAGCAAGCCTTCCTTGTGGCGCATCATCAGGTATTCAAATGGATCAAAGATATGTTCCTTGACCTTTTGTACGTCTGCGTCATCCGGGAACATCAGCGGCAATTCCTGCTTGAACATCAGTACGCAGGATGGCACCGGTGCGATAATATCCCAGCCTTGATCAATCATCCGGATCATCTCGGGAATATTGACATTTTTGGCTTCTTCCACGGCATTCAGGTCGCCAAGTTCCAGCTTGGGCATGCCGCAGCAGACTTCCTTGTTGACTAGCGTGACCGGAATCCGGTTGTGTTGCAGCACTTTGTCCAGGTCTTCGAGTAAGTGCGGTTCATTGCGGTTGCCATAGCAGGTCGCAAAAATGGCGACTTTTCCGCTCGTGCGGCCGGCTGGTTTGACCTCGTCATAGGCGTTTGAATCAGCCATTCCGGCCACAATCTTGCGACCGGTTTTGCTATGGTATTCAGGAACAACGGCATCCGGGTGGACGCCCAGTATTTTTTGCATCGCCTTGCGCGCCAGTGGATTTTTATTGGCGCTGTTTACGATGCTGGAAACAACCGGGATGCCAGCGAGGCTGCCGACTTTGTCGGTTGCTGATAGAATTTTGTCGCGAGTTTTAAATTCGCCTTTTTTGAATTTGACCGCCTTTGCGCGCAGCATCAGATGAGGGAAATCAACATTCCATTCGTGGGGCGGCGTGTACGGGCATTTGGTCATGTAGCACAGGTCGCAGAGGTAACATTGGTCAACGACTTTTACATAGTCTTTTTTATCAACGCCATCGACCTCAAAGGTATCTGATTCATCGACCAGATCAAACAGTGTAGGAAAGGCGTTACACAGGCTTACGCAGCGGCGACAGCCGTGGCATATATCGTAGACGCGCTCCAGTTCTTTGTTGAGCGATTCTTCGTTATAAAAATCCGGATTTTTCCAGTCCAACGCATGTCGGGTGGGCGCTTCTAGATTTCCTTCGCGTATTGCCATGTTTGTTTTCCTGTGAATTCTTAAAGTTTAGATTGTAGGTTGGGCTGAATACAAAGCCCAACAAGTCAATGCCTGACCGGGCTTTAAGTTCAGCGCCAACCTACAAAACAAGGTTTAAGCTAAAATCCCCAGTTGAGCAGGCTTGAGTGTGCGGCTGTGGTGGCGCAGGTCAAGGCGTAACTGCGCGGAATGGTTCTACCCTTTCAAGCAGTTACAACGAAGTCATGCGCCATCACAGTTGTGCAATCCAGTCTGAAGCGTTTTCACTCTATGAGTGAGGCTATAAAATTGCTATTAGCATGAGAAATCATAAATTAATTTGTCATCATAGCGTTCAACTGGGGAATTTAGGTTTAAGCGTCCAGATTATCCAGCGCTTTCTGGAAACGGTTTGCGTGTGAACGCTCCGCCTTGCCCAGTGTTTCAAACCAGTCGGCAATCTCGTCGAAGCCTTCTTCGCGAGCTGCTTTGGTCATGCCTGGGTACATGTCGGTGTATTCGTGTGTTTCACCGGCAATGGCAGATTTAAGGTTGTCAGCTGTTGCGCCGATTGGCAGGCCTGTCGCAGGATCGCCAACTTCTTCTAAATACTCCAGATGGCCGTGTGCGTGGCCAGTTTCGCCTTCCGCTGTTGAACGGAATACAGCGGCTACATCGTTGTATCCTTCGACGTCAGCCTTTGCTGCGAAGTAAAGATAACGACGGTTTGCCTGAGATTCACCCGCAAATGCGTCCTTTAGGTTTTGCTCAGTTTTTGTTCCTTTAAGAGACATATTTTTTTCTCCATGTAATTACAGTTAGTTTGTTTTTGTACAAAATCTAGACAGGAAGCGCTTAGCTAACCGGTCTAGTGGGGCTAATATAGGGAGGTTTTGTCAATAGGTCTAATATTATATTCAGAACGTTTCAATTTATAAAAACGAATGTTTGATGTTTGCGATAGAAACGCCCGAAAGGTCAGTGAGTTAGACTGAATGATTCGCAGGAAAAAGGATGTTCAGTTGTAGGACAAGCCGGATTTTAAATCAGGATATTTCAATACAATACCCAGTTCTTTGAGCATTTTATTGTTTTTAATACGTCGCGATTCCTTCAGATATGAAACCATACCGGCGCTAAGCGTTTGCTCTGCCTGTCGCAAGCTGATTTGCGGGGGGCGCGGCAGACCAGCGTAATCGGCTACTTGATTAAAGTAGTCGGTTATGCTGGAAGGATGCCCGTCGCATGCGTTGTAGATGCGATTTGTGAGCGGCGATTGCATTGCGGATTTGGCAATCTGCGCCAGATCGTCTGCGTGAATGCGGTTAGTCCAGCCCGCTTCGGATTCAAGCACCACGGGCAACTCTTTACGCAGACGCGCAAGCGGTAGACGGTCAGTCGCATAGATGCCGGGAACGCGTAGAATCATGTATTCCCTGTTTTGTCGCTCAGCCCAGCCAATAAGTGCTTGCTCAGCGGCAAGACGGCGTTTGGCGCGCGCCGCTACCGGGTTTGGCGGACTGTTTTCGTCGATCCATGCGCCGCCGGAATCGCCATACACGCCGGTGGTGCTAATCAGCACAAGCCGTCTGGGCCGGTTTTCCACCTGGTTCAAAAAAGACTCCAGAACAGGATCGCTTGACCCTTCAGCCGGAGGCGGCGCAAAATAATAAACATCCGCCTGTTCAAAATGGCGTAGCGGCAGGCGCGTATTGCCAGAAATATCCCTTTGCAACACCTGTACGCCATGTGCTTCGCAGCGTATTCTGGATGCGTCGCTACGCACAATACCGCGAATTACAGTCGATTGATTATGATGTTTCAGGTATAAATCAGCAAGACGACAGCCTATATCGCCGCAGCCGATTATCCATATAGTTTGGTCCATTAAGCTAACATCCACGTTGTATCCTTCGTACATCCATGTACCTATGCGATCCTTATGTATGGCTTATACATTGCAGTTCTCGAAATCTTCCCGCCTTGAACTCATGCGAACATCCTGATTAATAGAGGTAGACATCATATAAAGTGTGCGACATATTAGATGCGTGACGCAGCAAAAATCAAGAATGCGAGTCTTTTTCAGACGTCTTTGTGGCGATGTTCTTATTTTTTGCTGGTTTTTCGGTCATTTCCTCATGATAGCGAAAACGGCC
>JANTHA010000176.1 GCA_024762625.1 Thiotrichaceae bacterium | reverse complement strand
CCGTCAAGCGTGTGGACTCAGCGGGAATATGCGTATATTAGTCCGCGCTAATATAATTGTAAAATGAATTAATCAGAATATAACAATATAAAAAACAGAACGACTGCCTGGCAATTGATGTTACTGTTTTATACTGACCTGGCCCACTGAATAATCTGTGGCGCGCTTAATGCGCCTGACTGCCGCGATGCCTCCCGACCATTTTTGAACATGATCATGGTGGGTATGCTGCGAATACCGAATTGTGCAGCTGTCTGTTGTGCAACCTCGGTGTTGAGTTTGGCAAGCACTACATTGGGCTCCAGCTGCGCGGCGGCTTCTGCAAACGCCGGCGCCATCATTTTACAGGGGCCGCACCATTCCGCCCAGAAATCCACAACCACAGGGACATCATTTTTGCTAATGAATTTTTGGAAAGTGGCGTCATTCAGTTCCACAGGATGGCCTGTAAACAATGGTTTTTTACATTTACCGCATTTGGGCTTGTCGCCCAGTCGATTAGAGGGTATGCGGTTAACAGCAAAACAATGTGGGCAAACTATATTGCTTGTTGCATTAGACATAATAATTTCTCGTTTAAGTTTAAATAATGATAATGACAAAACAATAAGGATGATTTCAGCAAATACAAGATCAATTCATGCACTATAGTATAGTCTTACGATATTTGAGAATTGTAGATGAATTTATCAAACCAAATCAGGCGCAATGCGCTGGCGTTGATCAGTTTGTTTGTGGCGTTTTCAGCGCTTGCGTATAACACCTGGCGTAATGAAGCAACGGAGGAAAACCGCAATATTCGTAAAGCGGGCTTCGAATTGATTGTTCATGTGGGCGCGCTACAACGCATCAGCTATCTGGCGCATTTTGAGAAAGACGATTATCGCGGCAGCCCCAGGCTTGGCTGGACGGAAGTGTTGTTGATTCGCGATTTATCCAAATTATTACCGCAAGGCGTACAGGATAAGGCGGAGGCGTTAATGAGCGCCTGGGAGAAAAACTGGCAAACGTTGGGCGATAATGATCAGTATGCCGTTGCAAGCATAGACGGGGCGCTGAATAAGCTGCGCATTGAGGTTCTGGATGTCATCAGGGCGCTGGACTAGCCGTGTTTGTTCTTAAAGGAGCCTTTGAATACATCATGATTGGGCAAGTTTAAGACCAAAAATTTCAGGCTGTTCGTTGCATTTCTACGCAGTAGAGCGACTGTTACGCACGGAATGCGTCTTGATTCTGGGCAATTTGGCTCTCGATATATGCTGATCTACGCGGATTATGCAAAAACTACTTATACATTACGGAATTCTGCCGCCACAGGCGCATGGTCCGAAGGTCTTTCCCAGCCGCGTGGTTCGCTGTCTACATAGCTGGCGACGCATTGTTCTGCAAGCAGGGTGCTTGCCAGTATCAGGTCGATGCGCAGCCCCATGTTCCTGTTAAAGCCGCCGCTGCGGTAGTCCCACCAGCTGTAGGTTTCGGGTTCCTGCTCAAATAGGCGGAACGTGTCCACAAAGCCAATGCTTTCCAGTTTTTGCAGCGCTTCGCGTTCCGGCGTGGAACATAAAATACGCTCACGCCAGGCTTCCGGGTTGTGCACATCGCGGTCATCCGGGGCGATATTAAAATCGCCGAGAATGACAAACTTTTTATGTTTTTTAACTTCTTGACTGACCCAGCTGGTGACCTTTTCCAGCCAGTCCAGCTTGTATTCATATTTTTCGGAGCCAACTTCCTGGCCATTAACGACATACAGATCCAGAATGCGCACGCCAGCGATAGTGGCTGCCAGCGTACGTCGCTGCGGGTTCTCGATGGTAGGAAGGTCAATCACTACATCTTCAATCAGGTGTTCTTTTTTGGCGAGGATGGCGACGCCGTTGTAGGCCTTTTCGCCTGAGAATACGGCTTCATAGCCCATCTGATGGATTTCATCCAGCGGGAAGTTTTCATCCGTGAGCTTGGTTTCCTGCAAGGCGAGTACATCGGGTTGCGCCTTTTCCAACCATTGCTCGACATGCGGTAAACGAACCTTGAGCGAGTTTACGTTCCAGGAAGCAATTTTGAATTGTTTTAAATAAGTCATAGGCTAATGTATGCGCTTGCGTCGTATTAGTTGACCAGACCGGAATGTCTGAGCAATGCGTCGATGCTGGGCTCCCTGCCGCGAAACGCCATGAAGGACTCCATCGCGGGGCGCGAGCCGCCCACCTGTAAAATCTCGCGTAAAAAATCCTCGCCCACATCCGGGTTGAACAGGCCTTCTTCTTCAAAGCGCGCAAAGGCGTCGGCGGAGAGCACTTCGGCCCACTTGTAGCTGTAGTAGCCGGCTGCATAGCCGCCAGCAAAAATGTGGGAAAAGCCATGCTGGAAGCGGTTGAATTCAGGCGGAATAATCACGGCTACCTGACGACGCGTTTCATCCAGTACGGCCTGTATTTTGGCGGCGCTGTCAATCGTCGTATCCATGTGAAGTCGCATATCAAAAATGGAAAACTCCAGCTGGCGCACCATCGCCATGGCGCTTTGGAAGTGGCGCGCAGCCTGCATTTTTTCAAACAGTTCATCAGGGATTTTTTCGCCGCTTTGGTAATGTGCGGCAAACAGATCCAGCGCTTCGCGTTGCCAGCACCAGTTTTCCATAAACTGGCTGGGTAGTTCCACAGCGTCCCATTCCACGCCGCTGATCCCTGAAATATCCAGATAGCCTACTTCGGTCATCATGTGATGCAGTCCATGTCCAAATTCATGGAACAGTGTAATCACTTCATCATGGGTAAACAGCGCGGGTTTATCGCCCGCTGGCGGAGCCGAGTTGCAGGTCATGAAAGCGACAGGCGTTTGCAGCCCCTGTTTGCTCTGGAAACGGCTACAAAAATCAGCCATCCATGCGCCGCCGCGTTTATGCGGACGGGCGTACAAATCCAGGTAAAAGCGCGCTTTGAGTTGATCGGTTTGCGAATCGTAAATCTCGAAAAAACGCACATCGGGATGCCATGTTTCGCTGATTTCCTGTTGCCGGATGCGAATCGTGTAAAGCCCTTCGACCAGTTTGAATAAGCCTTCCAGCACCTTGTCAACCGGAAAGTACGGCTTCAGGTCTTCGTCACTGATACTGTAGCGTTGTTGCTTGAGTTTTTCGCTGGCGTAGCTGATATCCCAGGCTTGCAGATCATCAAGCCCCAGTTCTGTCTGGGCGAAAGTTTTAAGCTCCTGATATTCCTTGACCGCAAAGGGATGAGATTTTTCAGCCAGTTCCTGCAGAAATTCAAGCACATGCTGCGGAGATTCCGCCATTTTGGTGTCAAGCGATAATTCGGCGTAGTTATTGAAGCCCAGCAGCTGGGCTTTTTCCTGGCGAAGTTGCAGTATTTTCGCCATGTTTTCACTGTTATCAAGCGCCGGGTCGTCGCCCTGATCGGATGCGCGTGTGCTGTAGGCGCGGTAAATCTCTTCACGTAGTGCGCGGTCGTCCGCATAGGTGATAACGGCGTAGTAAGACGGAAACTCCAGCGTTAGTAGCCAGCCCTCAAGTTCTCGTTGACTGGCTGCCTGAGCCGCCTGTTCCAGCGCCGATTCGGGTAATCCCGCCAAATCATTCTTGTCGGCGATTTGTTTGCTCCAGGCGTTTGTGGCGTCCAGCACATTATCGGAGTAGGCGGAGGTCAGCGTTGACAGTTGTTTGTTGATTTCTCCGTAGCGTTTCTTTTCTGCTTCAGGCAAGTCTACGCCCGACAGACGAAAGCTCTTGATGGAGTCGTCCAGTGATTTTTGTTGTGCGGCGTCAAGATTGAACTCCTTGTCGTCGCGAATCTGTTTGATCGCGGCGAATAGCGCCTGATTTTGTCCCATTTCGGTGCTGAATTCACTGAGTTTCGGAAGACCGGCGTTATAGGCGTCGCGTAATTCGGGCGTGTTAACCACGCTGTTCATGTGGCTGATTGGCGACCACATGCGTTGCAGTTCGTTATCGGCAATTTCCAGTGGTTCAACCAGATTATCCCAGCTGTAATGATCGTTATTTGAGAGTAAATCTTCACACAGTTGACGATTATTCTTGAGTAGTTCATCAAGCGCTGGCTCGACATGAGCGGGCTTGATGCTGGAAAATTCAGGGAGATCCTTGATGTTGAGTAACGGGTTTTTTGTCATTTTATAGTGTGCCTGGTGGTTGGTCGCAAAGCGCTTTTAATAAAAAGGAGCCTTTGAAAAATTCATGAATGGGCATCTTGAGTCCAAAATCCCCAGGCTCTGCATTGCATTTCTACGCAATAGAGTGGCTATTACGCACGAAATGCGCCTTGATCCTGGGAATTTTGAATCTCAATATGCTCCACCCAGAATTATTCAAAGGCTCCAAAAGATATTATGGGGTTTCTATGACCACTTTTCCATTTTCCACACGAACTATTTTTTGGCCGTTTATGATGCCTGAAAACAATTCGTTGACCAGATTGCCGCGCCAGTCATCAGAAAGCGTTTTCTGGCCGTTTTGAACCATGGCGGCGATTTGTTTGCGACCGGCAATGGCGGTGGGCGTAATGCCTTCCTCTTTGGCTTTAATCTGTAACGCCAGCATCAGTAAATCAATCAGGGCGTTTTGAGTTGGCGTCGGCTTTTTGCTGCGCGGCAGTTCAGGCATTTCTTCTTCAGGGATGTTTTGTCCCGTTTTAATCAGTGATAGCCATTGATTGGCGTTTTTTTCGATACGCTCAGGATTTAAGCCTCTTATTTCCGCCAAGTCCTTTTTGGATGCAGGCTGTTGTCGGGCAAGGTCTAGCAATAGATCATCACTGAGTATCCACTTGCGGGGGCGGTTGCTTTTTTCGGCGATCTCTTCGCGCCAGGCTGCAAGTTCG
>JANTHA010000175.1 GCA_024762625.1 Thiotrichaceae bacterium | reverse complement strand
ATCCGTTTCAAAGAAATACGGCGCCAGCCCTTTCAGACCAATCACACCCCATTCTCTGCCCTTAGGTTTAAAGTCTTTTCTCAGTCCTACCTGAAAATCCCAGAATGGCGCAACTGCCCGGCTATACAAAGCCTGTACTTCCAGTTCTTCATTCTCACCGTCAACCCGCTCGCCCTCGGTTTTAAACCACAATTTGTTCAAATCCTTACCGATCCAGGCTTCCGCTTCCCAAGTCACCGGGTTCTTGCCTTTGGCGTCATGGACTTCAAGCTGATCCAGCATGAACTTGGTCAATACCGGATCATCTTCCATTTTGGGTACCTTAAACGGCATCGGCACATTCTCAATGGAACCGTCGCTTACCGGTATGGATGGCTGATGTTTCGTTTTCGAATGATCCATTTTCATGCCCGTGCCAGAGCCGTGCTTCATTTTCGAATGATCCATTTTCATCGTGGGCTTTCCCGTAGCCTGCGCCTTGCAATGATCCATTTGCGCATGCATCGGGTCGCTGCAGTCCATCCCTGTCGCCAATACGACAGGCGACGCTAATAGGCCCAGCGCCAGGGTTATCATTTGTTTCTTCATCGTGTCTCTCCTGAATTCTGTTTTAAATTCATTTTGTTATATGTCATTTTTAAGTCTCGATATTAAGTTAAGCAACCACCACACGACGGAACATGCCTTTCATGTGGTACAGCAAATGACAGTGATACGCCCATTGACCCTTGGCGTCCGCAGTTACCAGATAACTGATTTTTGCACCCGGTTGAGCAATAATCGTGTGCTTGCGCGGCAAATAACCGTCATTGCCGGACTCCAGCTCACTCCACATGCCATGTAAATGAATCGGGTGATTCATCATGGTGTCGTTAATCAGGGTGAAGCGTACTCGCTCGCCATAACGCAGCCCGATAGGTTTGGAATCATTAAACTTGACGCCATTGAAAGACCACATATAGCGACTCATATTGCCCGTCAGATGTAGCTCGATTTCGCGATTTGGCGGACGTCTGTCCCGTGTTGGGTAGAGGTTTTGGATATCCGCATAGGTCAATACCCGACGTCCATTATTGCGCAAACCAACGCCGGGATCGTCCAGCCGGACTTTGGGATTCATCGCCAGCATATCGACCTGCGGCCCGAGCTTGATTTTTACCCTGGATTTGGACAAGCCGGCGTTTATGTCATACCTCATGGATCCGTGATCCATGGCCATACCGCCGGATCCATCACTCATGCCATGCTTCATACCCGCCATCGAACCATGATCCATGCCTTCCATACTCATGCCCATGTCCGCATGAGTCAGAATCGGCGCTGGATCCATGGGCGGAACCGCGGCTTTCTGGCCATTGCTGCTTAATGTGCCAAACGCGTAACCGGAGCGGTCAATCGCCTGGGCGAAAATCGGGTAGGAGCCGCCATGCTGTGGCTGCACAATCACATCGTAGGTTTCCGCCACCGCAATGCGGAATTCATCTATCCCATGGACTGGCTTGATATATTGCCCATCAGATGCAACGACCTGCATTTTCAGGCCGGGAATGCGCACGTCAAAAAAGGTCATCGCAGAGCCGTTAATAAAGCGCAAACGGATCTTTTCACCCGGCCTGAATGCGCCCATCCACCCCTGATTAGGCGTCTTGCCATTCGCGAGGAAGGTATAGGTATAGGCAGTAACATCAGAAATATCACGGTCGCTCATACGCATGCGGTTCCACATTGCGCGGCTTTCAATCGCTTTTTTGAGGCCCATCTTGCGCACTTCAGCGGCGAAATCAAACACGGTGCGTTCGCGCCGGTTATAGTAGTCGCTCATTTTTTTCAATTTGGCGTAAACCCGGTGTGGATCTTCATCAGTCCAGTCAGATAACAGGATCACATAATCCCGGTCAAATCGAACTGGATCGGATTTTCTTGGCTCAATGACGATTGAGCCATACATGCCGGTCTGCTCCTGGAAACCCGAATGGCTGTGATACCAGAAGGTTCCGTTTTGCACCGCCTTGAAGCGGTAAACATAGGTTTCTCCGGGCCTGATTCCCGCGTAGCTTAAACCCGGAACGCCATCCATATTGCTTGGCAGAATCAAACCATGCCAATGGATTGATGAGCTTTCCGACATATTATTGGTAACCCGTATGGTAATATCATCGCCTTCGCGCATTCTCAGGGTAGGCCCCGGAATCGAACCATTAATAGCGGTCGCAACCCTTCTTTGCCCGGTAAAATTGACCACGACTTCATCGATAGTCAGGTCAAATACCGGCCCATCCAGAATGGCGATTTCCTGCATCGCGGACGCGGCGGCCATGAGTTGTGGGGACAACATGCCCAGACCGGCCAGAACACCACCTGTGGTTAAACCCTGCACAAAACGACGCCGACTGACGTCAAACCGCCCATCCTGCTGAATCATGTTTTCGTCATGACTCTTTGAATAGTTCCCTGAATATCTGTTTTTCATAGTTTTTAACATTTTTTAAACTCCGTTGAAAATAGGATTAATGGGGATGCGGCTGACTGTCATGCGCCGCATTACCTGTTTTGCCCGTTTTATTGACTGGTTTAGAAACGGCTTCATTCACTTTTTCCTGTTGCCCAGTGTTCCGCTCATTATGCTCATGCTCATGAGCATGTCCGTCCCCCTCTGGATGTAGATGAGCGTGGCCTTCGCCACTCGATTCAGGCATCGACATAACGCCCAGGCCATAGCGATAAACTGCTTCGCCGCCAAGCCAGCCGGTCGTCGCAAGCAAGCCTCCCGCAATCACTGCAGAAAAAACAAACAACAGGGATGGCGCGCGTTTTTTCAAGCGCGAAAAAATTGACCATAAAGTCAGAACCGCAAACACGCCGGCTGTTGCAAAAGCCCAGTTACGGTGTGTGGTCATGGCCGCGTGTGACGGAGCGTCATGCACGACCGAGTTGTAAGCGAGATAACCGGCGGTCAAAGTAGCCAGTGTAATGAGCATGCCTGTCCACAAACACCAGCGGGCGACAATTCGCCAGTTGGTTTTCAAAGCGTCATTCACCGACAGCATCGAAAGCACATAAAATGCGACCGATGTCGCCAGCAAGCCCACGGTAAAGTGCACCAGTATCGGATGCCAGTTTGGAATAATATCTATCATTTTTAATTTTCCATTTAGACCTGCGCCATTAAGATAGCTGCGGTCGTTAATTGTTATTAGATCAACAAAACGAAATTAAGAATTCTGGAAAACCGGAGAGCAAAAGGAACAAAAAGAACCTGATAGACACAAAGATATGCAAACAAACGTAAAAATGAATAATCGCCATGAAATACACGCACATGACAACACGCCACACAGGTGGTTTACGCCTTACGCAAAACCGGTTTGTGTGAATTAAACGAGAGGGGGTTGTAGTTCGGGAGAAATACTTCGGGTATAAAAGGCGAAAGCGCCGGAATCGGGCCTGGGAAACCCAGTATGTAACAACGTCAATGATGAAGAAGGCGTCAATGCAAGCGTAATGCTAAGACAACTCAGGCTACAATCAGAGCCGCAATCCATGGACTGCATTGAGCCATTCATGTCATTCATCTTACAATGATCACAGTGTATCTGTGACATATGCTGCATGACGCCATCGACCTGCAACGTTTCAGCTTGAACCTGTTGAGCCGGCGTTTGATTAACGGACAACAGGGTCGAATCAGACGCACAGACAGACGCTATACTCAACGGAGTGAATATGGAATTGAGCGCCATCAATAGAATCAGAATTCGAATCATGTAGTCATTTAAAATAATGGTTATCTCTTTAAAAGACTAGCATAAATGATAACGGTTACCAAGTCTGAATTTAACTGTGTTATTAATAAAACGACAAGCGGACACTCATTTTCAAACAATTTTCCAGCCGTTAAAAGCAAAGCGATTCGCATCGCTCAATGCCTCATATTTAAAGACTTGCTGAAAAATGCTAGCATTCGCCCCCATGAAAAAACGACTCGCCACACTGCCCGCTTTTGTTCTATTTTCCAGCCTCTTATTTATAAATATTTTCGCAAATGTTGCTTTCGCCTTTCCCAAAAACGACCTTAAACCTGGCGGCGTTGCGATTCTGCCCGTCGCTAACAGCGCTCAGAGGGAACCCAAGGTTTTTGATGAGAATAAAAACCAGGTTGCGGTGATCCACGGTAAAAGCAACTGGCTGGCGATCGTGGGAATTTCGCTGGATGCCCGACCGGGCCTGCATTACATTTCCATCAGAACAGCCAATGGTAAAACTCGAAAAAAAGGCTTTCGCGTGCATCAACATAAATACCGCACTCAACGCCTCACCATCCGTAATAAAAACAAGGTCAACCCGAATAAAAAGTCAATGAAGCGCATTTTGCGTGAAATGAAGTTGAAAAAACGCCTGATTAAAACCTACAGTAATTCTGAACCGAGTCTCAGCTTTATCAAGCCTGTCGCGGGTCGGGACAGCGGTCGATTTGGCGCGCGCCGCATCTTTAACAAACAGAAACGCAAGCCTCACAGCGGCATGGATATCGCCTCCCCCGCAGGGAGAAGCATCCACGCGGCCAGCAGAGGCAAGGTGCTCTATACCGGCAATCTGTTTTTTACCGGCAAGGTGGTGTATATCGACCACGGTGAAGGTTTGATATCGCTTTATGCGCATATGAGCAAAATCAACGTAAAAAAAGGACAGACAATCAAACAGGGGCAGACCATAGGACGGGTTGGCATGACTGGACGGGTTACCGGGCCGCATCTACACTGGTCTGTTTATCTTAATGGCAATGCGGTTGATCCTGCTTTGTTCCTACCCGGAAAGCTCATCAAGTGAGGCCTTAAACCAAACAACAAATGGTATAACAGATAATT
>JANTHA010000174.1 GCA_024762625.1 Thiotrichaceae bacterium | reverse complement strand
GGGTATAAACAACCAACCCAGATCCCAGAACCAGTCCTTGATAACCGGGAAATACAGCGTCGTTTCAACCGGACTTTTTGCAACCAGATACAAATAGCTTGCAGCGATCAATGCGATCAGCGACAAGCCAAGATATTTTAAGCGCGACGACAAGCCCTTGCTGTTTTTTTCCTTGAGCTTTAAAAAATCATCATAGCCGCCAATCAGTCCGGAGCCTACTGTCACCAATAGCACAACCCATACATAATGATTTGTCAGATCTCCCCATAACAGGGTTGAAATGGCGATCGCCAGCAGGATCAGCGCACCACCCATGGTTGGCGTACCGGCCTTGGCGAGATGAGACTGTGGCCCATCATCGCGAATTGGCTGTCCCATTTTCAGACTGGTTAAGGCTCTGATCATCCTTGGTCCCATTAACAATGAAATGCCCAATGCCGTCAACACGGCGAGAATGGTTCGCAGGGTTAAATACTGAAAAATATTGAAACCGGAATAAAACCCCGACAACCATTCAAATAGCGGTAATAACACTAGGCGATTTCTCCATACTGATTTCCGGCCAGTCCCTTGACTGCGCGCTCCATCTGCATGGATCGCGATCCCTTCACCAGAATCGTCATGGGTTTATCGCTGCTGTTTCCAGCGCGTTCAATATCTTTCTTGATGCATTCAAGCAAATCTTCCATTTCACTAAAACTTTTACCTTTTTCGCCAAAAGCCTGACAGGCTCCCTTGCTGTACTTGCCCAGACAATACATCCGATCAATGCCTGCCTGACGCGCCTGAGCGCCTATCTTTTGGTGTAATTCTGCACTGTTTTCGCCTAGCTCGGCCATATCGCCAAGCACAAACGCCGTATTTTCCCGTTGCGCCAGCACCTCCAGCGCAACGCGGGTGGAATCTGGATTAGCATTATACGTGTCATCCAGAATCCGTGAATTATAAATGCCAGTAAGCGGGGCAAGACGCCCCTTTACTGGCTGTAGAGATTCGAGGCCCTTGACGATAGTCTCAAGCTTGATCCCCAATGCGGTTGCAACCGCTGTTGCCGCGAGGGCGTTTAATGCATTATGACGGCCAGGCAATTGGAGATCAGCCCTGATCTCCTGAACTCCCGCCTTTATCATCAGACCCCCATCCGATAATAAACGGCCGCTTATTGTTGCTTCATTACTAATGCCAAACGTGATGACCTCACGGTCTTTGTTGGAGTCTTTCCAGTAATCCGCAAATTGGTCGTCTGCATTGATTACGGCGACTCCGTGAGTCCCCAACCCAATAAAAATTTCTCCTTTGGCCTTTGCCACACCCTGAAGGTCGCCAAAACCTTCAAGGTGTGCAGCGCCAGCATTATTAACAACCGCGACGTTAGGGCGTGCGATGTTAGTCAAAAATTCTATTTCGCCAAAATGATTGGCACCCATTTCGAGCACGGCAAAATCATGTTCGGGGCGCACCCGAAGCAGCGTCAGCGGCATGCCAATATTGTTGTTCAGGTTGCCAAGCGTCGCCAACACATTGCCCTGTTGCGATAAAATTGCGGCGATCATTTCCTTCAAGGTTGTTTTGCCGTTGCTGCCGGTCAAGGCGATCACCGGCATGCTCAGCTGATCACGCCATGCGGACGCCAGATCAGCCAGCGCCTGCAAGGTATCCTTGACCAGAACCTGCGGCAAATCGCAATCAATCTTTTTATGCACCAGCGCTGCAGCAGCCTTGCCGGGCAGATCTGCTACAAAATCATGCGCATCAAAACGTTCGCCCTCAATGGCGATAAATAACTGGTTCGGGCTGACTTCGCGAGAATCAGTGGCAACCGAATCAAGCGCTACATTATCAAGTGCTTCATCAGCGCCAATCAGCTGGCCGCCCGTCATTTCTGCAATCTTAGACAGTTTCAACCAACTCATGCCGCCAACTCCTGCAACACCCGGTTTGCTTCTTCCTTGTCGCTAAAGGGCGCAACGCCCGTTGCCAGAATTTGCCCCTGCTCGTGCCCCTTGCCGGCGATCAAGACGACATCGCCGCGCTTCGCCTGACGCAAAGCAATCCGAATGGCATTGGCGCGATCATGTTCAACCGTGATATTTTCAGGTCGAGCAAAACCCGCCATAATATCCCGCATGATTTTTTGCGGGTCTTCGCTGCGCGGATTATCATCCGTGACAATCACAACATCGGCGTTATTTTCAACCGCCTGCGCCATCAAAGGACGTTTGCCAGCATCGCGATCGCCGCCACAGCCAAACACGCATACCAGGCTGGCTGATTCGCCCACATGCTCGCGCAAGGCTTTCAATACGGTTTGCAGCGCATTCGGCGTGTGCGCATAATCCACGACCACAAGCACCCCTGAATCCTTGTCCGACACCTTTTCCATGCGCCCATCGACAATATGCACCCGGTTAACGGCGTTTACGGCATCGTTCAGGGAAAAGCCCAGACCCAGCATCGCGCCTACTGCGGCAAGTAAATTACTCAGGTTAAAACGACCCAGAACCGATGCCTTGAGTTGCGCTCGCTGGTCGCCATAAACCAGTTCGGCGCTCATGCCTTCATTTGAAAAAACGGCTTTGCGCGCCACCAGCGTATTTTGCGGATACGCATCAGGCTCGCCAATCCCATAGCCGATCACGCTCTCGGGATATTTATCCGCCAGTAGTCGGCCAAAATCATCATCCAGATTGAGCACCCTGGCCCTGAGGTCTGGCCAGACAAATAATTTTTCCTTGGCGTCCGCATACGCTTTCAAGGTGCCGTGATAATCCAGATGGTCGCGACTCAGATTGGTTAACACTGCCACATCAAAAGCAATGTTATCGACGCGCCCCTGATCCAGCGCATGTGATGAAACTTCCATTGCGGTTGTATTGAAGCCCTGGCGCTTCATTTCGGCCAGGTTCTTATGGACGCTGATGACATCCGGCGTGGTATGGCTCGCTTTTTGCAGCTTGCCCGGTTCGCCTATGCCAATGGTGCCCATCACGGCGCAATCTGACATCGCCTGTGCAACGAAATGACTCACGCTGGTTTTGCCGTCAGTACCCGTAACGCCTATCACATTCATATGACTAGCTGGCGAGCCATAAAAACGCTCAGCTATCAAGCCGAGACGATCCCGCAAGCCGCTAATCTCAATTAAAGGGATTGTCAGCTCAGGCGCATCAACGTCCTCATCAGACTCCCATATAATGGCGGCGGCGCCCTGCTTTTCAGCTTGCCTTGCGAACGCCAGTCCATGCTGCTGAATGCCCTTGAGCGCAATAAACAAAGCGCCCGGTGCAATCTCTCTGCTGTCCTGCGTCATGCTCGTTAATTTGCAATCCAGGACTGGCGGGACATTCACAATGCCATTCAAAAGAAACGCCAATGTCTTTTCCTGGTTTCCAGATTGCTGGTTCAAATCAGTCACCGGCCGCCACCTTTGTCACGCTTCTTTCAGCCTTGTGCGCATTGCGAACATTGCCAATAATGAACTGTTTGTTTTTACGGGAATCGGCTTGCTTGATCTGCGGCAATGCATCGGGAGGAATATCCATGATGCGCAAGGCATTCGCCATGATTTTGGAAAACAGCGGCGCAGCCAATCGACCGCCACTGGCTCTTGCAACCTTTGGCTCATTGATCATGACAGCAACCACCAAACGCGGATTGGTCGCCGGCGCCAGGCCGACAAAACTTACCACCAGATGATCTTTACTATAGCGGCCCTTCATGTATTTATAGGCAGTGCCCGTCTTGCCCGCAACATGATAACCATCGACGGCGGCGTTTTTCCCCGTTGCATCAGACTGCACCACAGCGCGCATCATGTTCAGGACAGCATTGGCGTTATCCTCTGACATGATTCGTTGTCCCAGCGGTTTCTTATCACGCTTGAGAATCGTCACAGGATTAAGGATGCCGCCGGTTGCAAACACGGTATAAGCGTGCGCCAGTTGCAACAAACTAACCGAAATGCCATAGCCATAACCATGGGAGGCCCTATCAACCTTACCCCATTTAGTATAGTAACTTAGCTTGCCTTCGGCTTCACTTGAGAAGCCTGCATCCGGCTTACGACCAAAACCAACGCGACTTAGAAATTTCCAGTGGTCGCTCGATTTCATAAGCAAGGCAACCTTGCTGGCGCCTACATTGCTTGATTTGGCAAGAATTCTTGCCAAACTAAGCGTACCGTAGTTTTTCGGGTCTTTGATAACGGTTTTACCCACTTCCAGCTTGCCGGGCGCTGTTTCTATCGAGACGTTTTTTCCAATGACCCGCGACTCCAGCGCAGCCGCCATGGTTAACGGCTTGAGCGTTGAACCTGGCTCAAAGGTATTGGCCACAGCCCGATTGCGAGTCTGGTAAGGCTTCATGGAAGAACGGTTATTTGGATTGAATGAAGGCAGATTCGCCATCGCCAGCACTTCGCCTGTTTGAGTATCCAGCACCACTACAGAACCCGATTTGGCGTTCAGCTTATAGACTTCGCCCTTGAGTAGCTTATAGGCATGGTACTGGATGCGATGATCCAGACTTAGCTCGACCTTTTTACCTGGAATCATGCGCTCCAGTTGTTCGACGCTTTCAACAAGACGACCATGCCCATCGCGCACCACGCGGTTTCTACCGGCACGGCCCGCCAACACGTCATTCAAGGAACGTTCGACGCCTTCGATTCCGTTATCATCAATATCGGTAAAACCGACCACATGGGCAGTGGTTTCCGCCATGGGGTAAAAGCGCCGGTATTCGCGTAAGGTATTGACGGTAGGAATATGCAAATCAGCAATTTTCTGTGCGCGCTCCGGCTCAAGCTGGCGCGCCAGATAATGAAAACGGCGGGTAGACATTGATTGCAATTTTTCAAGCAAAGCGCC
>JANTHA010000173.1 GCA_024762625.1 Thiotrichaceae bacterium | reverse complement strand
TTCTCATTCCAATATATTGCCTAGTTGTATGAATGAGCTGCCAAGCTGTATTTTTCAAAAAAATCGTAGAGACTGCGATTTTCAAGATTAAAAAGTGCCCCGATTAAATGATTAAAAATAAATGAATCTGTCATTTTAATTGTTTCTGTTTCAATTAAAGCACAACGCTAGATTTAAAAATGAATAAATATAATCAATACAAGCCATCAAGAACCTATGTATTTTTGATTTTTGGAATTCCCTGGCTATTTGCCATTTTATTTTTGTTGCCTCTAAATACTGTCAGCGCACAGGGCGCAGCAAATACATCCTGTAATAGTGAGCACGACTGTTTCACTGTCTGCCATGACCCAAGTGGTCATCATGTTATTTTTCTTACTCTTCCAATGCCTGCCCTGGATGCCCATCTTGGTCATGGCGACAAACTGGTTCTGCCTGGTGAAATTGCAAGCAAAGAAAACTGTGTTGACCCAAAACTGGTTTTGCCTCCTGATACACAAACAGCAACCGGCAATGGCCATTTATACTATGCCAATAGCGGCAGTGGAAAGTATAAAGACCGCATCCTGTTTATGGACTGGAAGGATTCAGCGCTTCAAGACGGAATCCAGGAAGGCGATACGGTTGAGTTTACTATTCCCGAACAAAGCTGTCTGGCGAAAGGAAAATTGACGGCGACTTTTTCAAATATTGACGATCCGGGCGATATCGCCAGAAGCGCCAAACCAGTGGATATGAAAACCTGGGATGGTTCCGGTTTTTATAAGCTATATGATACAGCAGGCAAAGGCGAGGCTATTTACACCACTGAATACATGCTGGAGGGAAATGAAAAGCGCATCAATCTTGGATTTACCGTTAACTGGCGCATGGTTATTGATGGCGAAACCGTTAAACCGGATATTTTTCTGATTGACGCCGAATCCACCACTGATAATTCCGAACAAATTGATGCGTTAACCGATGGAGATTATTGGTCGGTGGTGGAGAATGCCAGAAGCACCGCCTACGTCGTAGATGGGCTGGGAACATCCGAAGTTAATATTAAAAATACCGAACATCCGCGTCCTTATGAAGTAGAGGGCTGGTCGCCTTTATTATTGAGTCGCGGCATGACCCGGACGCAAATCAATATCACAAATTATAATTCCAGTCATGGCAAGGAAGGCGTCGCCTTTGCTTTGCTGGCTCCCTGTGATCATGGCGATGCACCCGTCAGTTATGGCGATGCGGGGCATGCATTTAAAGAACAGGCAATTTCCCCCTTCAAAAATGAACTCGGACTGAAATTCAGCCCTGGAACGCCTTATATTGGTTCGATTCCGCCGGATAGCGAGTTTGTCTTGAATGATGATAATGCAGAAGCTGATGACGCTGCTCATGATGTCTATGACGCCTCGCGAAATGATGATGAAGATGGCGTGTCGATTCCCCCATTACAACAGGGTAAAAGCGTCGAATTAACTATTCCAGTAACAGAAGCAGGTTATTTACAGGGCTGGATCGACTGGAATGGGGATGGCGATTTTAATGACACGGGTGAGCAGATAGTTGCGAACAAAAGCGCCAATGGAGGCGATATCAGCCTGAGCGTTAACGTACCGAATGACGCCAGAATAGGCCAGACCTTTGCGCGTTTTCGCTACGGTAGCGAACAAAATGTAGGCGCAACGGGCTATGCCAAAGATGGAGAAGTGGAAGATGCGAGCGTTCAGATTGTCGAGGCAAGCGTATGCCGTATTGACGATCTGGCGTCTGATTTGTATTCGAGTGCGTCATTAGCGGCTAATTCTGGCTATCTGACCAAGAACACGCGGGTTTATCAAGCAAAATTCAATACAGCGAACTGGGAAGGGCAGCTTGTTGCCTATGATCTTAAAACACAAGACCATGACGGCAATGTTAAATCAGAACAATGGAATGCTGCTGATCTGATGAGTCGAAGCGGGCGTAGCCTATTCAGTTATAACCCGTCAAGCCCGAATAAAAAGGGGATTGAATTTAAATGGAAATCGCTCAACAAACAGCAAAAAGCAGCGTTACGTGGTAATGATTCAAATAAGATAGCCAAAAAGCGACTAAGTTGGCTACAGGGTAGTGATGCAGATGAAGGCAGTCTGTTCAGGCAAAGAGCGACGATACTGGGCGATATAATTCATTCCAGCCTGACTTATCAGGGAAATTACGCCAATTATGGCTATAAGTATCTGAAAGGTTCTGAACACACGACTTATGCAGACTATTTGAAAGCAAAGACCAATACCCGCTCGGTGATTTATGTAGGCGCCAATGATGGCATGCTGCATGCGATTGATGCCGAACTGGGTGAGGAATGGTTTGCCTATGCGCCAAATGAAATTTATTCAAAACTGGCGACTATCAGCGACCCTAAATATGGTTGTAAGCAGCCTGATTGTCTTAAACATGAGTATCTGGTCGATGGCGCGGCAACTGTGGGCGATGTATATATTGATACGGGTTCAGGTAAAAATTGGCATACGGTATTGGTTGGCGCGTTGGGTCTGGGCGGCAAAGGTGTTTTCGCGCTGGATGTATCCGATCCAACAACGTTTAATCAGGATAATGTATTGTGGGAATTGTCGGCTAGCCAGTCGCCGGATCATGCCGATGATTACGCCAGTCTGATGGGTTATTCCTTGCCGGCTGCGCGCATTGCGCGCATGAAAAGCGGCCACTGGGCCGCAATTGTCGCCAATGGCTACGACAGCGCTGCTCAAACGGCGGCGCTATTTATCATTGATATTGAAACCGGAAAACTGATTCGCAAGCTTGTGGTTCCCGCAATAGCGGATACAAAAAATGGTTTATCGACGCCCACGCCTGTGGATAGCAATGGCGATTATATTGTCGATGCGATTTATGCAGGCGACTTGCAAGGGAATCTCTGGGCGTTTGACGTCAATGATGACGATCCCGCAAACTGGTCGATTAAATATGGTTCGAATGCCGCGCCAGAACCCTTATTCAGAGCCTGTGAAACAGTCAGTTGTGAACCAGCGCAAAGCATAACTGCGCCGCCGCAGGTGGGAAGACATCCCTCCGGCGGCCTGATGATTTATTTTGGCACCGGAAAATATTTTGATGTGAGTGATAACAGGGTTGCCGGCGATAAGCCGCAGGTTCATGCCTTTTACGGCATCCGCGATAATGGCGTCGTAGTTAGTAAAAGCAATCTGGTTCAACAAAGCATCCTCAATGAAGTTGGTGTAGAGACTGATCTGAATAGCCGGATTACCACCAGCAATCCGGTTGATTACGGCTCCAGACAGGGCTGGTTTATGGATCTGGTTTCTCCTCAGGGACAGCGGGAGCAGGGTGAACGGGTTATTTCCCAGGCTTTGTTGCGCGATGGCAGGATCATTTTTACCACCATGACGCCCCCCCAAAATGACTGTGTCTGGGGCGGCAAGAGCTGGATCATGGAATTCAATGCGCTGGACGGCAGGCGTCTGGATGTGATCCCGTTTGATGTGAATAATGATAAGGAATTTACAACGGCGGATAATGTCGATCTGGATGGCGTCAGCACGATTATTTCCGGAGTACAACGGCCATCATTGGGTGTAATTTTTAGTACGCCTGAAGTGATCTCGCATACGACTCGTATTGAAGGAAAGTATGTAACGGGTACGGGTGGACAAGTTGGCATGATTCGGGAGTCAGCCAGTCGTTTTTCCGGTCGCATGTCGTGGCGAAAAATTCGATGAAAACAGTATAACAACATGAATAGAAATAAAAAAACAGCGACAGGTTTTACTTTGATCGAGTTGATGGTCACGATTGCAGTAGCCGCCATACTGGCTTCAATCGGCGCGCCAGCTTTGCAGAAAACCATTCAAAATAATCGCTTAAGCGCGATGCACAATGAACTGATGGCTGCTTTGAGTTTTACCCGGAATGTGGCTGTATCCTCTGGGTCAACAGCAACCCTGTGCAAGCGCAAAAATACCGGAAGCGCCTGTGCGGATGTGGCGCACTCCTGGCGCAATGGCTGGCTTATATTCAAAGACAAGGATAATGATGGAATGGTAGACGCTGATGAAACCATCCTGCAGGAAAAAACCGAATTGGAAGATCAGGTCAGTATGATCTATTCGCGTAATCTGAGCAGGGTCAGTTATAACAGCCAGGGTTATGCATACGGCTACGCCGGCGCGTTTACCTTTTGTGATAAACGCGGCGACAGCGCCAAAAAGGGCATGGTTATTTCAGCAAATGGACGAGTCAGGGTGGCGGATAAAAATGATGCGCTATCCGCCTGTCCGCAGTGATATCGAGATGATAATAGCGAGCAGACAACATCAAGGGTTTACACTGATAGAGGTGCTGGTGGCGCTGGTTGTGTTGTCTATTGGCATATTGGGCGTGGCTGGCTTACAGGTTAAATCCCAACAATACAGCCGCAGCGCCTATTTAAATACGCAGGCGACGATTCTGGCGCATGACATGATTGAACGCATGCGGGCTAATCCGCAAGGTCTGATGGGCGCTGGCAATGCATTTTATGATAAGCCTGCAGCCAAACGGCATGACAGCTGCTATCAATTGACAGGGTGCAGCGTTCAACAAATGGCGGAAAACGATAGTTATGAATGGCGGCAGGATGTGTCCGAAAAACTGCCCAATGGCAAGGCGGTTGTCTGTATTGATTCGACGCCAGAAGATGGCGCGCCTAAAAAACCCGCCTGTGATGGCTCTGGGCGGCAATACGCCGTAAAAGTGTGGTGGCAAAACATCAATGGAGAAGAGCAGCGTGTTATTACGACCGTGTCTTTCTGACAGCTCCGACTACTGCGGAACAATTATAAGCAAAAAACCTGAACTGTTTAGAATATAAATGAAACAGCAAGC
>JANTHA010000172.1 GCA_024762625.1 Thiotrichaceae bacterium | reverse complement strand
GTCCTGGATGTCCTGTAACTGGTCCTTGATAGCCTGTAAGCGCATTGTGACGCTATGATCCGCCAGAAAATCTATTTCTTCCTCTGGAAAATCCAGCGCTGCTTCAACATAAACGCGAATTTCGATCATTTTTTGCAGTAATGAATTGATCGCCTCAGAAAATTCACCCTGCAATGATCGCAAGGCCGAGCGAACCGCCTGTTCTGAATCTGAATCTATCAAATCCGCAATGGCTTCGGCCTGAGCCAGATCCAGTTTATCATTTAAAAATGCGCGTTCTGAAAACTCGCCCGGTTGCGCCATTCTTGCGCCGAGTTGCATACAGCGCTGTAGCAGCATATCCATGACGACCTGACCGCCATGACCCTGAAGTTCAAGCACATGTTCGCCCGTAAAGGAATAGGGCGCGGGGAAATAGAGCGCTAAGCCGTCATCCAGCGTTTGTTCGTTTTCATCCAGAAAGAGACGATGGGCGGCTTTTCGCGGTGCAGGTAGCTCCCCTAAAATCTGCTTGGCGATGTGTGGAACTTTGTTTCCCGAAACCCTGATAACGCCAACGCCGCCACGCCCTGGCGGCGTTGCCACCGCAGCAATGGTGTCGTCAGCGTTAGCCACAGAGTTAGCCACATCGCCTAACCATCATCACCAATGATTTTTTTGGTGATATACCATTGCTGTAAAATAGAAAGCAGGTTATTAACCACCCAGTAAAGCACCAGACCAGCTGGGAAGAATAAAAACATCACGGTGAATAGAATGGGTAAATAGGAAAATATTTTTTGTTGCATGGGATCCTGCATCATTGGCGGATTCAGCTTTTGCTGGAACCACATGCTTGCTCCCATGATAAGCGGCAACACAAAATACGGATCCATGATGGATAAATCCTTGTACCATAGAATCCAGGGAGCCTGGCGCAGTTCCACACTCTCCAGCAATACCCAGTAAAGACCCATGAATACCGGCATTTGAATCAACATCGGCAAACAACCGCCAAGCGGGTTTATTTTTTCCTTTCGATAAAAAGCGAACGTTTCTTTTTGTTTTGCCTGAGGATCGTTCTTGTACTTTTCGTTGATCTCCTTGATTTTCGGCGCCAGTTTTTTCATTTTGGCCATGGAGCGATAACTGACCGCCGATGGATAGAAAAATATGATTTTGATCAGTAAGGTCAATAAAATGATTGTCCAGCCCCAGTTACCCACGTATTTATGAATAAATTCCATCATTGCAAATATAGGTTTGGATACAAATGCGAAAATACCGTAATCAACGGTTAAATCGAGGCCCTTGGCAATCTTTTCCAGATTGGCCTGTATTGCGGGTCCTACGTAGAACTGACTTCTGAATGTATCGCTAGCCCCTGGAATAATCGTCTTTTCAGGCGACTTTACACCCATGATCGAGACTTTTTTATCGGTAATGAATTTTGTGTAGTAGGTATTGATGATTTCCTGATTAGGCACCCAGGCGCTGACAAAGTAATGCTGAATCATGGCGGCCCAGCCACCCTTTGCCTTCTCATTAATGGTTTCTTCTTCAATATCCGAGAAACTCACCTTGGTGTATTTACCGTTATAATAGGCAGCGCCCACATAAGCGCTCACGCCCGATAAAAGACTGCCTTTATGCTTATGTTCCCCATGCGTTAATTGCAAATACTCATTGCCGACCCAGGGCGTCTGAGACTGATTGTCGATTTGCTGTTCCAGATGAATCAGAAACTTGCCGCGTTCAAAACCAAAGCGTTTTGTCACCACGATGCCTTGTTGATTGACCCACTTAATTGGTACGACCAGCTTATCCTGTCCATCTGCGAGTACATATTCTGTCTGTTGCGCCGTAAATTGCGCGTAATGATTTGGCGCGCGTTTAAACCCATTTGCGCCGCGATGTATCAAGCCTGATTGCGCTGCATATTTTTTTTCTTTATCTATAATCCTTATCGGTTTGTCTTTCTGATCAAGACTAACCGGGTAGGTGGGCAAATCAGCCTGGACGATCGTTCCACCCTGTAAATCAAGAATCAAATCAAGTACATCGGTTTTGATGTGAACCTGGGTTGAAGACGGTTTTTCTGGCTGCTTTTCTTTAACAGATGCCTGATCAGGCACACTGGCTTCTACCCCTGTTGGAACATCAGCTGCATCTTTATTTCCATTATTTGCATTTTTATGTGCATTGGCTTGACCAGATTGTTGCTGACTTAATTCTGATTGAATTGATTTGACCTGTTTAGGCGCATGCTCCTGTTGCCAGGTTGACCAAATCAAGAATCCTAAAAAAAACAGGATAAGATAGAGAAAAGGGCGTTGTTGATCCATGAATGATTTCTCTTGATAAATTAACGCTTGCTTGTACGCTGCGCTTTTGATTGTGACATCTCAGTGCGCGCCATGTTAACGCGCGCATTGGAACGATCAACCAGTTTATTTTGATTGTCGTGATTTTTTTGATCCGCAGAATGCTTATTTTTCATTTTTTTCTGAATAAAGAACCATTGCCTATCTATTTGACGCCGCATTTCTTCATTATCAAGTTTAACTGCAGCCGGCTTACACATTGCCACTATATCAACTGCAGGCAGCTGACTCTGATTTAATCTGAAACTTTCTCGAAAAATCCGTTTGATACGGTTGCGGTCAACAGCCCTTTTAGCGCATTTTTTTGATATCGCCAGTCCCAGTCGTGCAAACCCTCGCTTATTTTCCCGCGCCAGCACGGTGAAAGAGGCATTACCAAAACGTTGCGCTTTGTTAAATACAAATTTGAAATCCGTAGCACTCAGTAATCTTGATTCACGGGAAAACTTATTTCCCTTATTAGCGTTTTTCGCTGATTTTAAATCAATCAAAAGTACTCCAGTAGCACTGATCTTATTTTATTTGTTTTAAGTGCAATTGAACTCCGCGAGAAACAGGATTAAAGCAAGTAGCACAAGTAGCACGCTAAATATCTGACAAAATAATACCAGTCCAACAAACCATATTATGGACAAATAAGCGTTAAATTATGGACAAAGCCTTGCGCGACCTTTTGCTCTGCGCGCTTTTAATACTTTACGTCCACCGACCGTACTCATGCGTGCGCGAAAACCGTGTGTGCGTTTACGTTTTAAATTACTGGGTTGAAATGTTCTTTTCATGGTAAACCTTGTAAAAATTTTGATAAAAAATTTATCTAGTGAGTGACAGTAAATCATTACAATTCATTGCAACTCATTAAACAAAAGCCGGCGACTTTTGTTACTTAAATAGCCTTACTGTACTTTAAGGCGCTATGTTAGATAAGTTTAGATAAAAGGGCGCAGAAAATACGCCACGATGCGGTAAAAGTCAATCTTTTTATATGTTCCCAAGGAATTAAGGCACACACGTAAAAATATAAATTTGAACCTTTATTTGCTTGTGGATAACTTAAAAATGATAGTATGATTAAGCTACTCTGTATTGCAATTTGCTTTGTGTGTTTAATCAGAAATTACAACCATCATTTCTACCATCTAGTCGAGTAACTTGATGGCTTTTAAACTTGTTGTACCTTTGTTTATTATATTGTTTGTTATATTGATTATTGCGTATTGTTGCATTTAGTCGTGTTACATTTAGTCATGTAAGACTAAAATCCATAAGCAATTAATCTATACCTTAGATTTAGATAAAAAAGTAATTTCTCATTCAGCACAAGCTATGGTTATCAATGTTAGAATTTAAATCACATAACCATACAATTTTGTAACTATACAGTGTGTTTTGATTTAATTTCAGTAGAGCAGCAGCTTCAGCGATTATTATTGGTTTTAGTATTATTAGAATTAGCTAGTTTTAGGGTACACATTGTTGTTAGCTTAGTTAGCTTTTATAATAGTCAACGCGGATTTTGCTCACCCTGTACCAAAGATCAATACGCTAAGTAGCTACATTATATACAAATAAAAAACGAGTATATGCATCTAAACAACCGGCGTTCACAAGACCCCCACAGCCTTGAATTTTCCGGTTATTAATACATGCATCAGTAAAACACATATAAATTCGTACATTTAATAATTTTCAGTGAACTGAAGGATCACATATTCTCATTTCAAACTGGATTATTTCATGCATCCATTTAATAAAAAGGACTTTTTTTAGATGCTTTGGCAACAATGCTTAAATCAACTAGAGAGTGTATTACCTGACCAGGAAATAAACACCTGGCTGCGCACATTACATGGAACACAACACAATAATATTCTTGTTTTATTGGCTCCCAATACATTTGTACAACAATACGTTCAAGCTCATCATATTGAAAAGATTACAGAAATTATAAAAAATTTAACAAATGACCCGAGCATGCAGGTCATTTTGCAGATAGGCGCACATGATCCAGTCGCCACCAATCATACTGAAGCGCCGGAACCCGTAATGGCTGCAGCCACTTCACAGACGGAGCAATTTACCAAACAAAAACAAGCCACACATCATGTCGCGGGGGATCAATCGTCTTCTCATTCTCAGAACAAAATTGAGCCAACAATCAATCAGGAACGTTTTACCAATAACTTAAACAAACGCATGACCTTTGACAACTTCGTCGAAGGTAAATCCAATCAGTTAGCTGTCGCATCTGCGAAGCAGGTGGGTGAAAATCCTGGACAATCCTACAATCCATTATTTATCTATGGCGGCGTTGGTTTAGGTAAAACGCATCTCATGCATGCAATTGGCAATAATATTCTTCAAAGCAAAACGGATGCTAAGGTTGTCTATCTGCATTCGGAGCGTTTTGTAAATGATATGATCACTGCCTTGAGAACGCATCGCATTGATGAATTTAAAAATCATTACCGTTCGGTAGACGCCTTGTTGATTGATGACATTCAGTTTTTCGCAGGTAAAAACAGATCAGTCGAAGAATT
>JANTHA010000171.1 GCA_024762625.1 Thiotrichaceae bacterium | reverse complement strand
AAGCGGTTGACGGCGCAATACAGCATGGTTAGCGGCAGCAAGACAGAAGCACCCCTGCCTCCGCGATACCAGATATTTTCCAGCCATTGCTGAAGGCGGCTTGTATGAGTCTGCTCAGTCATGCATAGAAAAATAGATAAGAAGATAAAAAGCTAAAAAGGATATTAAACTAACAGGACACGTTAAAGCTTATTGAGGGTCAGGTCTAGTATTTGTTTTCTGCTGCGAAATTCATTACAATGTTCATTATAATGCTAATACAGGAACAGTCATCATGAATGTTAAATCTGAACGCATAACTGTACTGGGCACGCCAGAATTCAAACAGTTTCTCAATGACGAAGCAAAAAAAGAAGGCGTCAGCGTTTCGGAACTGGTGCGAAAACGCTGCCGGGCTGTTCCGCCCAGCGATGATGAGCTTGCGTTACAAGAACTGATCGCCATTGCAAACAAGGCGACAAAACGCGCTAAAGACTCCCTGGAAAAAGGAATCAACGACGCCGAAGCCGTTCTCGAAGAATTGAGGTCTCCCCATTGAGCGTATTGAAAGATGCGATAAACGCCATGAAAGAGGTTGTGTTGCTCTCCGACAAGGTGGAGCGCGCCGGAAAAACGCTCAGCGAACTATCCAAAGAACTACGCGAACACGACCGACGATTATTAGTCATTGAGACAACCATTGATATCGCCAGACATCAACAAAAGCATACACAAGAGCATCGACAACAGCATCGACAACAGCATAGTCAAGACCGGATTGAAAAAGAATAAAAACGGCTCTGCCTAAATATCCTCAAACTGCAAATGATACAGTTTGGCGTAAGCGCCGTTCTTTTCCAGAAGCGCCTGATGCGTTCCCGATTCAATAATCCGCCCTGCTTCCATCATCAGTATCCTGTCGGCTTTTTCAATGGTGGACAAGCGATGTGCAATCATGAATGTGGTGCGATTTTCCAGCAATGTTTCCAGCGCGCGTTGTATATGACGCTCCGAACGGGTGTCCAGCGCCGAAGTCGCTTCATCCAGGATCAGAATCGGCGCATCGGCGAGTATCGCGCGCGCAATCGCGAGACGCTGCTTTTGCCCGCCCGATAGCAATGCGCCATTCTCGCCAATCAGCGTATCAAAGCCCTGCGGCAGCTTGTTAATAAAATCCAGCGCATAGGCAGCTTGCGCCGCCGCTTCAAGCTGTGCTTGGCTCACGTCGCGCATTTTACCGTAGGCAATATTATTGCGCACCGTGTCGTTAAACAGGGTCACATCCTGGCCAACATAGGCGAATTGCTGACGCAGGCTGCTCAGTGTTAATTCAGGCAAACGATAGCCATCCAGACGAATTTCACCCGAGCTATAGTCATAGAAACGCGGCAGCAGATTCACCAACGTGGTTTTGCCGCTGCCTGAATGCCCCACCAGCGCGATTTTTTCGCCGGGTTTGACTGAAAACGTGATGTCTTTGAGTACTTCCTCGCCATCTTCGTTATAGCGAAAGCCGATATGATTAAATTCAAATGCGCCCCGCGCCCGATCCAGTTTCCTGGTTCCAGCGTCTGTTTCGGACGCAGCATCCAGCAAATTGAAAATACTCTCGCCCGCGGCAATGCCACTTTGCAAGGTTGCATTGACATTGGTTAGCCGCTTGATCGGATCCAGCAGAATCAGCATCGCTGTCATGAAAGACATGAATGCGCCGGGACTGAAACGCTCCAGCAAGCTGCCCTGAGTTGCGACATAAATTACAATCGCGAGTGCGATGGCGACGATAAAATGCACAATCGGCATGCTCAACCTGTCCGTAATGACGTGCTTCATCATGCTTTTTCGATTGCGCTGGTTAATTTCATCAAAACGTTTTGTTTCATACTCCATGCCGTTAAATATGCGAATTTCCCGGATTGAGTTAATCGCCTCGCTGGTCACCTGGGTTACTTCACCCACCGAATCCTGAATCTGGTTGCTCAGGCGACGAAAGCGCTTGGTAACATAGGAAATGATCGCAGCGATAAACGGCGCGCTTAACAGTACAATCAGGGTAAGCTCCCAGCTAAGATAAAACATCCAGCCAAGCAGACCAATCACACTCACCGTATCCTGAACCAGAATGGTCAGTCCTTTGGTGGCTGCGACTGCCACCTGCTCCACCTGATAAATCATGCGAGTCACCAGCTGACCGGAATTGTTTTGATCATAAAATTTCAGTGGCAAATGTAACAAACGATCAAATAATTCAGTACGCAGTTTGGTCACCACCGATCGCCCGACCCAGGTCATCGCATAGCTGGATAAAAAACCGGACACGCCGCGCAACAGAAAAATCGCCAGTATCGCCACAGGCGCCCAGCGAATCACTTGCGGATCCTTTTCCATGAAGGTGCCATCAAGTAGCGGCTTCATATAGGCAGCGAATAAGGGTTGGGTAAGCGCAGTGATAATCAGGGCTATCAGCGCAAGGATCAGATAGCGCCAATGCTCAATCGCATAGGAGGCCAGCCGCTTGTAGATTTTCCAGCCATTTTTTAACGGTTTTTGAGAAGCTTTTTCCGGGCTGGGCTCAGTAAAGACCTGGGAAGCCGGGTTTGTGGATGTTGTAGATGAGGACGATGATGAGGTTGAGGATGTAGACAAGCAAATTTCCTGAGTAAGTCGAGCGAGCCATTAATGTACATTTTATGATGCGAATTTTAGCACACTCGACCTACAATAAACGCTTACTTTTTTGCGCCTGTCTTTTTAGCCTGCGTCGTCGCCATGGAAAAGTTGGTCAATCCAAGGCGTCCCGCAATATCCATTGCTGTGACCACTGACTGATAATTTGCATTCGCATCGGCGCTAATCACCAGCGGCGGGTTATTGCCGCGTTTATCCAGCGCCTGGCTCATGGCGCGGAACAGCGTTTCCGGCTTGTTATTGAGCACTTCCTGTCCATCGACATAATATTTTCCCTGGGCGTTAATCAGCAGCTCCATGGTGTTTTTCTGGGCGACTGGTACAGCGCTTTGCGTGGTCGGCAGATCAATCTTGATTTTGGCGTCGCGATCAAACGTGGTGGTAACCATGAAAAAGATCAGCAGCAAGAAAACCACATCAATCAATGGCGTCAGATTAACTTCCACCTCATCGCTCATTGTCTTGCGGAAATTCATGCTACGCGTCCTCCACGAACCTGCTGTGCATTTGGATTGACGGCGCGCTGTGCGCCATTATTTGCGGCGGTTGGCATGGATGAGGGACGTCGTGGCGCGCTTACGGCGTCCACCAGTTTTATCGCCTCTTTTTCCATTTCGACCGCATAATCATTGATCTTGCCACGGAAATAACGATGAAACACCAGTGCAGGAACCGCTACCGAAATACCTCCCGCCGTCGTAATCAAGGCCTGGGATATGCCGCCAGCAAGTTCTGTGGGGCTGCCTACGCCCTGAGCGGTAATCACGCTGAACACGCTAATCATGCCAATCACTGTTCCAAGCAGACCCAATAAAGGCGCAATGGCTGCGATGGTGCCCAGCGTTGTCATATATTTATCCATCGAATGGATCACATGACGGCCCGTTTCTTCTATATTTTCTTTCATGATATGACGCGGCGAACCAACGCTTTCAAGCCCTGCAGCCAGCACCTGACCCAGCAAGGAGCCCTGGCGAACCTGTTCAATATGCGCCTCGGTCATTTTTCCGGATAACGCCAGTTTGCGCGCCATATTGGTTACGCCATCCGGTATCACCTTTTTGCGTTGCAAGGTAATAAACAGATTGCCTATGACAATCAAGGCAAGCACGGAACAAAGAAGAATCGGGATCATCAGGAACCCGCCAGCGGTAATAAAATCAAACATAGTAAGCCTTTATGTGTGGTATTTTTTATATATTTTGTAGAACTATTTCAGCGATATTTATCAGAATATACTCATAATTCATCCGAATCTAGCCTATTTCATCGGCTAAATAAACCCTTTTATCCTTGAACGGTAGTATTTTAAAAACACCATCCAGATAGAGCGAATTCTAGCGTTTTCTTCCTAAACTCTGGCTGAACAGGTTTTTTATTTCCTGAAGCGGCAATTCCTCGCCAAAATTTATGTTTATTAGATGCGTAGTCTCTTCTTCCCGAAGCGGATCAAAGGCGTCGAGTTGTTTTTGCAACACCTCAAGTCCCGCATCGGATGCGTCGTCATTTCTTTTATTGCGAATCAGAATATTGTGCTTGAGTTGCGCGACTTCCGCCTGAAATGACAGAATCACAAAACCGGCATTATTCTGTCGCGCCAGATCAGAAAACGTTTTACGCTCAGAGGCTTTCAGAAATGTGGCGTCGACTATCAGACTATGGCCGCTTTGCAGAATCATGGAAGCCAGGTCGCGCAGATGCTGATAGGTTTTTTTGCTCATATCCGAAGAATAGATGCCTTGACCAAAACCCACGGTCTCACGGCTTGTTTGATGCATTCCCGCAAGACGCTTGCGCTCCACATCGGAACGAATATGAATCAGGCCGCATTGATCGGCGATTTTGCGGCTTCCCCAGGTTTTGCCCGATCCACTCAGGCCAAAGGTGATAAACAACAGCGGTTTGCCGGTATTCATATAACGTCTGGCGAGACTGATATAATGCGCTTCCTCATGCGGCTTATTCTGTAACACCGCCACCTTGGCGCGCACCATTGCGCGATAAACCTTGTAAAAAACAAGCACACGCAGACCATCATAATCTCCCGTGATGCTCAAATAATGATTCAGGCAATGGCTAGAAAAATCGCTGCGATCACGGCTTTCCAGATCCATCAGTAAAAAAGACAAATCGCTGATCGCATCAATCCAGCGTAATTCCTCATTAAATTCTATACAGTCAAACAGCGTCACCTGATCATGACCGTCGTGATTAATGATAGCGATATTGCCAAGATGCAAATCGCCAT
>JANTHA010000170.1 GCA_024762625.1 Thiotrichaceae bacterium | reverse complement strand
AACATCTACCAGCGCGATACGCCAAAATTCATGTTCGACGTCTATTCCAGCAGCGATAATATGATGATGCTGTGGATAGCGCTGGTGCTGATTGCGCCGGTTTTTGAAGAATTCTTTTTTCGCGGTTTTTTGCTGGAAGGCCTGCGCCATTCATTTGTCGGCACAGCAGGCGCTATTGTTCTCACATCAGCGGGCTGGGCTGCGCTACACATCCAGTACCAAAGCTTTGAGATTATCGCCATTTTCTTGCTCGGCATCCTGTTCGCCATCGCCCGACTCAAAACAAAGTCGCTGTACATCCCCATCGCCATGCACATGATGATGAACCTGCTCGCCAGCGTTATGATGGCGGTGATGACCGAAAATGCACAACTATCCTTGCCTCACTAGCATACGCCTGAGTCATGTCGAAAAAGAACGACATTATCGACGCACTGATTGATGATTCGCTTGGCGAACCGCGTATTGCCAGCCTGCCTGACTACCCGGAATATACTGCCACAATCCATAACCCGCTGGTTTTGCGCGGCATAGATCAGGCCGAACTGCGCGTGCTTGAAGTTGATGAAGAACATAAAAAACTGCGCGTCTGTTTTCACGCTTCGGTGCGTCTTAACCCAAAGGTATCCACCGGACGGGCGATACTGCTTGCCTATATCTCCATGCGCAACACGGCCTACCATGCGATCTGGAAACTGTTTTTTGGCTGGCGCACGTAAAAACAATCAGGAAAAAGATCAAACTGTTCTGTAGCATTGCAGCATAAAGGCGGTGACGACATATGTTGGCTCATTGAATCACCTTACACATCGCCTAACTAAAGCTCCAGAAACAGACTCGCCGGGTCTTCCAGCAATTCCTTGACCTTAACTAGAAAACTGACGGCGCTCTTGCCGTCTATCAGTCGATGATCGTAGGAAAGCGCAAGGTACATCATTGGACGTATCACGACTTCACCATTGACGGCGACGGGGCGTTGTTCAATTTTGTGCATGCCGAGTATGGCGCTTTGCGGGGGGTTGATGATCGGTGTGGAGAGCAGTGAACCAAATACGCCGCCGTTGCTGATTGAGAAGGTGCCGCCGGTGAGTTCATCCAGTTCCAGTCGGCCATTTCGCGCACGCTCGGCGTAATCAGCAATGGCTTTTTCAATATCAGCATTGCCCAGCTGATCGGCGTTACGGATGATAGGCACGACCAGACCGCGCTCGCTGGAGACCGCGACGCCAATATCATAATAACCCTGGTAGACAATATCGCCATCTTCAATGCGCGCATTGACTTCCGGGTAACGTTTGAGCGCTTCGGTGCAAGCCTTGACGAAAAAGGACATGAAACCCAGTTTGACGCCATGCACGACCTGGAAGCGCTCCTGGTATTTTTTGCGTAGCCGTATCACCTCGCTTAAATCGACATCGTTGAAGGTAGTCAGTATTGCCGCATTTTGCTGCGCATCCAGCAGTCGCTCGGCGATGCGCGCGCGCAGGCGCGTCATCGGTACGCGACGTTCAGGCCTGCCGCTCTCGGATTCAGTCGTTGTATTCGCGTTTCCTTCGCTTCTTGCAGGCTGTGACGGCGCGCTTTTGGCGCTTGTTTCATCCGGCGTTTCATGCGGCGTTTCATGCGTCTTTCCGTCAAGATAGGCTTCTACATCTTTTTTAAGTATCTGGCCGTGTTTGCCACTGCCTTTTATGTCGCTTTCCTGTAGGTTATTTTCCGCCAGCATTTTGCGCACCGAGGGACTGGCTTTTACGGTGACAGAAGTCTTCGACTCTTTTGCAGGCTCCTTGCGATCGGCAACATTCGCATCGGCGGTTTCGTCAATCACGCCTATCACATCGCCCGCCAGCACCGTTGCGCTCTGCTTGGCTCTTATTTCGCTTAGCACGCCTGACGCTGGCGCAGGCACTTCAAGCACGACCTTGTCGGTTTCCAGCTCAACAATATTTTCTTCTTCAGCAACCGGCTCCCCCACTTTTTTGGTCCAGGCGGCAATCACAGCGTCATTGACTGATTCGGGTAATTGTGGAACCTTGATTTCTATGCTCATGATGCTATTTCCTTGTTCATGGCCTGTTTAGCGTTCAGGGCTGTTTTCTTGCTCAGGGCTGTTTTCCTGCTCATGGCTGTTGTCTTGCTCATGGCTGTTTTTCCTCCTCCGGGGGCAATTCAAGCGCCGCGCTGATCACAGCAGCCTGTTGCCTGAGATGAACTTTCATGGAACCCACCGCTGGCGCAGCCATGCTGGGGCGGCTGACGCAACTGACTTTGTAGCGGTCTTCATAATGCCTGTAACGGTGTTTTGTGCTGTCCCAGGCACCCTGATTGCGGGGTTCTTCCTGGCACCAGACCAGTTCCTTTAACGCCGGATAGGTCGCCAGTAATTTATCCAGTAAAATATCCGGGAAAGGATATAACTGTTCGATGCGAACCAGTGCAATATGATCCAGCTCGGCGTGACGACGTGCATCCAGTAATTCATAATAGATCTTGCCGCTGCAAAGGATCAGACGCGTTATGTCTGATTTGCCTTGTTTGCCGGGCGACGCATCATCAATAACCGGATGAAAATTCCCCTCGGCCAGATCATCAATAGGATTGACCGCCTCCGGGTGACGCAGCAGGCTTTTAGGCGTCAGTACAATCAGCGGTTTGCGGTATTGGCGTATCATCTGGCGACGCAGCAAATGGAACATCTGCGCCGGTGTGCTGGGCACGCATACCTGCATGTTTTGTTGTGCGCACAGCTGCAGATAACGCTCCAGCCGGGCCGATGAATGCTCTGCGCCCATGCCTTCAAGGCCATGTGGCAAAAACATGGTCAGCCCCGTAAGACGACCCCATTTCTGTTCGCCGGAGCTGATAAACTGATCTATAACCACCTGTGCGCCATTGGCGAAATCACCGAATTGCGCTTCCCAGATGACCAGCGTATTGGGCGATGACGTGGCGTAGCCATATTCAAACGCAAGCACGGCTTCTTCTGATAACACCGAATCAATGATGTTGACCCTGGCCTGATTATCCGCCACATGCTTCAAGGGAATCCAGGCGCGCCGCTCTACCTGGCTGTGTAACACGGCATGACGATGTGAAAAAGTGCCGCGCCCGCTGTCCTGACCGCTTAAACGTACGCCGTAGCCTTCAGCGAGTAAACTGGCGTAAGCGAGATTTTCGGCAAAGCCCCAGTCAACCAGACGTTCGCCCATCACCATGCGGTCGCGCTCCTCCAGAATCTTTTTTACCCGCGGATGCAACACCATATGCTCCGGTACGGCGTGACAATTTATTGTATATTCGCGCAACTTGTTAATATCACATCGGGTATCCGCCTTGCTGGTCCAGCTTCTATCCCGGTAGATTTCCCAGTTCACCTTGAAATGCTCCGGCACACTGCTGTAATCCAGTGTTTCTACTGCCGGCGTTCCGGCTGCTATCTTTTCCTTGTAAGCCTTGACGCGCTGTGCTTCTTCTTTTTCAGAGATGACGCCTTGTTCGCGTAATTTTTTCGCATAAAGCTCTCGCGTTGTCGGCTTATCGCGGATAATGGAATACATTACCGGTTGAGTCATGGACGGTTCGTCCGCCTCGTTATGGCCATGACGGCGGTAGCAGACCAGATCAATCACAATATCCTTTTTAAATCGCAGCCGATAATCCAGCGCAATGCGCGCTACAAACGCGACGGCTTCCGGGTCATCTCCGTTAACATGGAAAATCGGCGTATTAATCATTTTGGCGACATCGGTGGGATAATAAGTACTGCGACTGTCGATCTGGGTGCTGGTGGTAAAGCCGATCTGGTTATTCACCACGATATGCACCGTGCCATGAATGCGATAACCACGCGTTTGCGACATATTGAATGATTCCATCACCACGCCCTGCCCGGCAAACGCGGCGTCGCCATGAATTTTTACGCCAACAACCTGTCCACCCTGATCCGAACGACGATCCTGTCTGGCGCGCACCGAACCGCCCACCACCGGGCCGACAATCTCAAGATGCGAGGGATTGAAGGCCAACGACAAATGCATCGGATCCTGCTCTGTCTGGATACTGCAGGAAAAACCCTTGTGGTATTTGACATCGCCAAGCCTGTTTTCAGATACGCCCACGCCTTCAAACTCGTTGAACAAGTCATCCGGCGATTTGCCCATGATGTTGATCAACACGTTGAGTCGACCCCGATGCGCCATGCCGAGAATGATCTCGCGGGTTTTCTGTCTGCCGGAATGATGAATCAGTTCATGCAGTAACGGAATCAGGCTTTCGCCTCCTTCCAGTGAAAAACGTTTCTGACCCACATAGCGCTTATGTAGATAACGCTCCAGCGTTTCCGCCGCCACCAGTTGATCCAGTAAGCGGCTTTTTTCATCAGCGTCAATATCGGGGCGCGCATGGCAAGGTTCGAGACGACTTTGAATCCAGCGTTTTTCATCGGTCTGAATGACATGCATGTATTCAATACCGATACTACCCGTATAGGTATTGCGCAGGGCGCTGTAAATATTGCCCAGCGTGGGCGGCTCTTTCATCTGGAAACTGCCCGGATCAAACCATTTATTCTGGTCAACCTTATCCAGCCCGTAATGCGCCAGACTCAGCTCCGGCAGGGTTGACAAGGCCTTTTCATTGCGCAGTGGATTGGTATCGGCAACCAGATGACCCAGTGTGCGATAGGCGTTGATTAATTGTAGAACATGAACCTGCTGACGCTCGGTTTCGATATCCACTGATTCATCACACTCATGATCCCTGGGCCGTGCGTGTAGTTTATGTGTGCGAAACTGCTGACGCAGGGCGCTATGCGTATCGCCTTCACGAAAACCGGCGGGGGTCGGCATATCCGCAAAATAACGTCGCCAGTCTGCGCTGACCGATTGTGGATCCTTCAGGTAGTTTTCAAATAATAATTCAAGATAAGCC
>JANTHA010000169.1 GCA_024762625.1 Thiotrichaceae bacterium | reverse complement strand
AAAAACCAGACTCTACGTTGTAGTCATTTGAGAGACATGAGTATCCCTGCATGACTACGCCTTGATTCTGATTTTTTGGCGTTGCCAGAAGAAGTACTCTATTAATAGAGGTGCCCTTAAGGCTGGTTTGCCTTAATTGCCGCATCGAGCATATCCTTGCCGATGATGCCTTCAAAATCCTTCCATACGGGTTTCATCGCATCTACCCATTGTTGGCGTTCTTCAGGACTTAGTTCAATTACCGTTGTGCGTTTGCTGTCAATGATAGCCTGTTTATCGTTCATGGCCTTTTCGGCGGCTATTTGATTGCCGAATGCAATGGCCTCATCCAACGCTTTTTTAAGTTCGCTACGGATATCATCAGGCAGGCCATTCCAGAATTCGGCTGAAGACACGACCATATAATCCAGCAGGCCGTGATTTGACGCCGTGATATAAGGTTGCACCTCGTAAAACTTCTTGGAGCGGATATTGGACCAGGTGTTTTCCTGTCCATCTATCGCTTTGGTTTGTAGCAGGGTAAACACTTCGGAGAAGGGTTTTTTCAGCGGAGTCGCATCAAGCGCCTCAAACTGTTTGGCAAGCACATCGGATGACATGATGCGAAACTTGAGTCCTTTTGCATCTTCGGGCGTATGCAATGGTTTGGATGCGGAAATTTGCTTCATTCCGTTGTGCAGATAGCCCAGGCCTGTCAGGCCTTTATTTTCCACGGTTTTGAGTAGCGCATGTCCTTGTGGGCTTTGCTGGAATTTTTCCGCCGCCGTCATATCGTTAAATAGGAAAGGCAGGTCAAACAGCTGTAATTTTTTGGTGTATTTCTTGAACTTGGAAAGCGATGGCGCAGCCAGTTGCACATCGCCCAGCAACAGGGCTTCCAGCACCTTGTTGTCGCCAAACAGCTGACTGTTTGGGAAGACTTCCACAGTGACTTTATCTTTCAAACGTTCATCAACCAGTTGCTTGAATTTGATCGCCATTTGTCCCTTGGGCGTATTTTCGGCAACCACATGGGAAAACTTCAGGGTGATGGGTTTGGCCTGGACGAGTCCGCCCAAAGTAATAAGGGTAATGGAAAGTAGCGTCAGTATGGTTTTTTTCATGTATATATTCCTGTTGCAATTTAGATGGATGTCAGCTCGGATTATAGAAGTAAAAATAGATGTGTGTCGTCTGTTTTTTAGTATCATGAGGACTTTGTATGCAGGCGTCCCTTTTTTGTCGATTATGTCCTTTATATCAATATTAGAGTCACCCTTAAGTCTTTTTGCGATTGGCTTTTCCATAATTAGCGCCGTGTTGCTGGCGCTTGGCCATTTAACGTGTCGCGACTATCGCGGACGCCCGTTTGCACGCTTTGCGGGATTGATGCTGCTTCTGGGATTATCGGGTTTACAATTTTCACATTTTTTGTATTTTCAGGGTGATAGCCGCGCTATCTATTCTGTTTTCTATCAGGCGTTGTTGTTTATTGTCGCGCCATCGTTTTACTTTTTTGTCCGTGATGTATTCAACGTGTCTGAAACCGTTGCGCCGTCTCAGCAGCCATTTCAAGCACAATGGTTATTGCACGCTTTTCCGCTTCTGATTGGCGTGTTTTTGGCGCGCTCCATCGCCTTGCCTTTGGCGTTTTTGATTGGCGCGCTTTATGTCGCCTGGCTGGCGAAATCGGTTTATGCATTACGCGCGCAGCGCAAGCGTTTCAAGCAGGAATTAATGGCGTTGGCGGCAATGTTTGTGGTGGCTTTCCTGGTGTTGTTGCTGGGAATATTCATGCCGCTTGTAAGTGAACGCTTTTTTTATACAACTTATTCACTGTTGATCGGGCTTGCTTTCTTTTTGGCGCTGTGGTTGCTGATCCGTTTCCCCATGATAGGCAACGATGTCGCCGAGGCGGCTCAGGCGGCCTATGCGCAAAGCTCCCTGAAAAACCTGGATGGCAATGCGCTGGAATTAAAGCTAAGACAACTCATGGAAGTTGACAAGCTCTTTACGCAGGAAACACTCAGCCTGGGTTTACTGGCTGAACAAATGGAGATCAGCAGTCATCAGCTATCAGAGCTGATCAATACCCGTTTTGGCAAAAGCTTTTCTCAAATGCTACGTGAATACCGCGTTGCCGCCGCAAAAAGAATGTTGCTGGAGGAGCCAGAAGCCTCAGTCTTGTCAATCGGCCTGTCAAGCGGGTTTAATTCACAATCCAGCTTTTATACCGCGTTCCGTGAGATAAGCGGCATGGCGCCCGGCGCTTACAGGAAGAAAAAGTCAGCATGATATAAAATGACGCCATTCGCTGTTTTACGAATGAAGCATGGAATTTCAATGGTTAAATTAAATAGCGATATAGCTAAATCCCTTTTGTTGTAATTGCATGATATCGTCTACCCCGATAGGGACGACCTGGGCGATATCCAGCAGGTCGCTTTTTTTCCACTTGAGGCTTTTCATGGTGTTGCCGCAGGCATGAAACGAAACCCCGTATTCCGCCAGCGACTGTACCCGTTGCTGATGCTGGGCGTCGATCTTTCGGGTAGGGTTCTTTCCAAGTAGCTGGATGCCAGGGCCAAAGGCGGCAATCACGATTTCTATGTCATCCCCGTATTTTCTTAGCATTTCACCGGCGGAAAACAGAATATGTCCAAAATATTCATTATCGGCCTTATTGCACTGGTAAACGATGTGATTATTGGTTTGGTCTTCGAAATGGGTATCCGTGTGATGCGCTTCGGCGGCTTTTGCGCCCAGAACGAGGCCTGAGAAACCCATCAGAGAGAGAAAGCGGCGGCGTAATTTGTCTGTTGAATTCATGGTAATCGCTTTTTGTTTAATGTGGTTATTACGATTGTAGTGTAGATTTGAATGCATGGTTGCAAAAAGGTGCTTTTAGATTCGCCAGAAATCAAAACCAGCCCAGATCAAGCCGGTCGATAAACCAGTAGAATGCGATCAGCGCGATCACGATGGAGGCGGGGTTAATGACCAGCGTTTTGTACCATTCGCGTTTGCCAAACCACAGGCCGATCAACAGATAGGCGCCCACCAGAATGCTCAGCTGGCCCAGCTCCACGCCCACATTAAAGCTGATCAGCGCGGTTGCAAAGGCGTTTTCCGGCATGCCAAAATCCGCGAGCATGCTGGCGAAGCCAAGCCCGTGCAACAGGCCAAAACCAAACACCAGCGCCAGACGACTGTTTTTCAATCCCTTGTTTAATACGTTTTCAACGCCGACATAAACAATGGAGAGCGCAATCAGCGGCTGCACGATGCGCTCCGGTAAATCAAAAATTCCGTTCATCGCGAGCCCCAGCGTAATCGTATGCGCAATGGTAAACATGGTAATTTGCCAAACCAGAGGACGCCACGCACTGGAAAACAGGAACAATCCCAGTATGAACAGGATGTGATCCGTGCCTTTGGGCAGAATGTGTTTGTAACCCAGCTCGATATAGTTGGCGATGGTTTTGTAAAGGGGTTTGCGTGCGACAATCTCGGTTAGCGACATCGGCTCGCTGGGCGCGTCTTTGCGCAACCATTGCCATTCCGACCAGTGGAAGTTCTGTTTTTCAAGGTCAACCTGGCGCAGACGCACCGCATAATCGCCAAACGACATGGGATAGTACCAGCGTAACGACTGGGCGCTTAAATCCACTTTTGCGCCCAATTTAATCAGACTGATGCGCGGTACTTTGGTATAACCACGTTCGGGTATTTTGATCTGCTCTATGCTCAGCGGGATTTTTTCCCCCTGGTCATCTTCAAGGTAGATTTTGCCGAGAAAGGTCTTCTCAAACTGTTTGAATTCTGGGAACAACTGTTCGCTGCTCATTTGCCGCAGACGGTCATATTCAGCTGCGTTTGGTGCGTCTTTTGTGTTTTTATAACGTCCATTAATGCCTGTGAGTAGCGCCTCGATACTGGCGCGTATCTCAATGCTCACGATACCTTGTTTATTCACTGAAATCTCAATCAGAGCGGGTTTGACGACATCGGCGCGGCTCGCGTCGGGAAACAGGATGCTGATAAGCATCAAAAGCAGTAGCCATGAAATGTTTCTACGCAGAAAAGTCATGCGGGATCTATGTCCTTGAGGAAAACTGTAGCGCCAGCACCATCAATGCGCTCGCACTGATCCAGGAAGACAGTATGCGCACCGCGATGGTTTGCCAGGATTTGACGCTAAAACTTTCCGACAGCGCCATGGCGTACAAAAGCAAAAAATAGACGCCTACGCCGCTACCAAACATAAAGGCGATTTTCGCCTTGCCGGAAAGATCATCCTGGGCCGAATCAAGACCCAGTAAAAAGCCGGACAACAAGCCAGACAGCATGAATAGGGATTGTGGCGCAGATAGGCCGCTCAATGTGATCAGACCAAACAGCGTAGCGCCGATCAGTAGCGTCAGCGCAATATCATTAGCATCCGACAGCGGGCTAAGCGTCGTGACAAACAGACCGGTAATCGTTGCAAACAGGAACGCCAGAATCGCTGTCTTGTGTTGATTTGGCTTATTCTGTCCATACCAAAGGCCCAGTGCGACAATCAACAACAGTTGCGCCGGAGCCATCACAGGATGCAACACGCCGTTTAAAAAATCGCCGATCCCTTTGATGGGGCTGTGCGCCAGTGCGATCCTGGGAAGCAGGAGCGCGCCAAGCACAAATAAAGTTCTGAAGCTAAGTGACATGCGAACGGTTCTGATCAGCTGTAAGGCGGCTTAATTGCCGCTTCCGCCTTGTTTATTATTTTGAGCTTCGTTTCTTAATTCCTGTTCAATGCGATCCAGCGTATCGCCAAGCCGGTCAAATTCGTCGTTGTAGTTCGTGTCCCTGACGTACTGGGTGACGGTATTTTTAATATTGTCTGCATATTCGCCAATCAATGGCCAGTCGGCAAACAGGGTTAAAGCCCAGATCAGTGCGGCGATCACCAATGATGCGCCGATGATTGCGCCCAGTCCCCGGAACACGCCTGCGACAAA
>JANTHA010000168.1 GCA_024762625.1 Thiotrichaceae bacterium | reverse complement strand
GTTTTCGCAAAAGGCTGGATAAAAAAACGCCCGGCTGGAAGCATGTCAGTTTAAAAGAACCCATTCGCTGGGCGAAAAATGATCCGCTTGAGCAATTTACTTTTGATGCGTTGTTGCTGGATGCCGAACCAGTAGAAACCAGCAAGATTGCTGGGGCTTGTTTGAATAACTGTGATTGGGGGCGACTGGATAAACAAGAACTGGCGAAAAATGAATCACAATTACGCGCCATGTTCGGTTTGCTCGTCGCTGCGCATTACCAGACAAAGCCATCTGATTTACAACAGTTGCTGGATGATCAGTCGATGCGTTTGTTTGGCGCTAGCTATAAAGGCCAGATCATCGCGGTTGCGCTGCTTGTCAGGGAAGGCGGTTTCGAGAAGGATATGGCGGAGAAAATTTTTTCCGGAAAACGCCGCCTGAAAGGCAATCTGGTGGCGCAGGCTTTGGCGGCGAATGCCGGGTTTGCGGATGCGCCCTGCCTGTTGGGCGATAGAATTGTGCGTATTGCGGTACATCCTCATTTGCAACGCAAAGGGTTCGGCGGCGCTCTGTTAAAGTTTGTCGCCAAACAGTCTGGTGCAGATTACATTAGCGCCAGTTTCGGGGCGACACCTGGACTCCTTGATTTCTGGAAACAGGCCGGTTTTACGCCTGTTCACGTTGGCGTGAAGCGCGACGCCAGCAGCGGAGCGCATTCGGCCATAGTGTTAAAAGGAAAGTCAATCCAGGGGGAAGGGCTTGCTCAACAGGCTGCTGCGCGATTTATCAAACAATTTCCACATAGCCTGGCGGATAGCTTGCGCGATCTGGAAGTCGAGGTGGTACGTCAGCTACTGCAAGCTGATAACTCAATTGAGTTAAACGCATCGGAATTACATGAAATCCATGCGTTTGCAGAACAACAAAGAAGTTATGAGAACAGTCTTTATGCCTTGTGGAAACTGACCTGCAACAAACCGGCTTTTGGAAATCTCTCTGAGCTGGAGAGTCATATACTGATCATGAAAATATTGCAAAAACACGACTGGAAAACTATTTCCAGTAGATTACAGGCACATCTTTGCGGGAAGAAGCAGGCCCTGGCGTTGTTGCGAGGAGCCATTAAAAAATTGATGTTGCATTGAATTCTGTCGGCGTTGCTGGCCATTTTGTCTTGTTCTCATAAGCGCTTGCCTTACTTTGCAGTAGTTTTAAGCGTTATGAATATTCCTTTTCAAACGACACGCTCAGTCGCTTCATCTAACACCTCGCACAGCTCTGTTCCATTGTATGAAATGATCAGCATGGCGCTTTTGTCATTGGCTATTTCGTTTTTTATCATATCTTTGCTCAATATCGTATTTTTCACTTCAAGTGGCGATATCAGCGGTTTCTGGACCTTGCTTACAGGATGGTTGGGGTTTATTGTTTTTCAGTTTGCCTGGTTTGCCAATCCACTAAGTTTCCTGGCTGTTTCAAGGATGAAAAGTCAGCCGTTATTTGCCCTGTTTTTAAGTGTTCTTGCAGTCACCTTAGCAACAGAAGGCTTTATTTTTAACGAAATTCCAACTGCTTCGGGGAGTGAGAAAATATTTATCAGGGAATTTGGTCTGGGTTTTTATTTTTGGTACGGCGCGCACTGGCTGGCGCTTTGTTCAGTACTGTTTAAATTGATTGGCCAGATTAGACGCAGATAACGAGTCTAAAGCCAATTTAAAACAGACGGTTTTCATGATCCGTCTGTTTAAAATCAGGTATTAAAATTCTCCGGTAGCGCCAGCTTCCATAATCTTCAGGATTACGTCTTTAACCTTGTTGGCTTCCTTGTATAGATCTTCAGGCAATGTTTTGCCGCCATAGATCATCATGTCCATATCCAGCGCATAAAGCCAGACTTTGCCTTTTTTATCTTCAATCATTGCAATGCGGCAGGGCAGGTAGGCGGAAAAGGCATCTGAATAATCAACCATCTTCATGGCGGTCAAAGGATTACAGTATTGATAAATGGTTAATAAGCGCTGCTTTTCTCCAGTCTTTGCCTCAACTTCTTTGGAAAGCGGTAAAACGCCAACGGCTTTGATATTCAATTCGGTCGCAACAGAACTCATAGCCTCAGCCGCGTCTTCGGCTGATACGCCATCTTCCAGCGGTTTTTTCCAGACGGTTGCGTCCGCAGAGTTGCCGGTTTTCTTTAATCTTGTCCACATTTTTGCGTAGACTGATTTTGCTTTTGGATCAAGCTTGTTGAGCGCAGAATACTCCGCACCGAATTTGCTGGCTGCGTAGCCGCCGGCGATTAACGCCACTAGTCCGATAATTGCTAAAATATTGCGTATAAATCCCATTTTATTCTCCTCCTGATACGCGTTAAACCTTTTCTGAGCTTGTCATGGCTGCTAAAAAAATTAAGCACTCGTTCGAGTGCTTAATCAAGTTATGCTACAGCATAAAAGCATAACAAACTAATCGGGTTTTCCCTTACTTTAATTGATATTTACTACTGTTCTTGTTTGGGGTAAGAATTAGAAATCAGTACTAATATTTTTCATCAAGCCAAAGCTCTTTACGAAAGGACCGGCCATTTTGGGGTTTTTCATCATGGCGCCATAATCACCTGATTTAAATTTCAGCTTGCCGCTGGCGTAAGCCATGCCAAGCCCGGCCATGCCGATGCCCTTGGTGACCCATTTTTTCCAGTCTTTTGGGTTAGCGCGCATATCCCAGTCCGGAGTTTCGCCGTCCCAGTCGCCGGCGCGGACGCACTCGCCATTTTCAACTACAAAGACGCCTCGCGGGTCTTCTTCATCTTTATATCCACAGGTAATGACTGAGTTAAAGCCAATTTCGGCCAGTTTATCTTTGACCTCGGGATCGTTGTTCCATTCGTCTTTCAGGGCGTTCATCCATTCTGCGCTAAATAATTCTGACATATTTATTTCTCCATATAAGCGGTTTTAGGGAATCTCTGATTTATTTTATGTTTTGAAATAACAGGAAGCAGAGCTTGAGTTTCCTGAAATTTCTGATTATTAAAATTGAGGGTTTGAGATCAGAGTCACTTTGATTGTATACAAAAAAACTCAGGGTTTCACTGCTTCCTTTGAATTTTGTTTTGAAAAATAGAGTTGTTGCAGCATTCCGGGCTTAAATTGCACCAGGACCTGGAATTAAAGGATCGGGTTAAGCATTTATCTTATGCTTGTATAAGACTTGTTCAATCGTGATATTTATATCAAGTTTATTTAATCTTTCACTTGTTGTTTGTGCGCAAATAAGGCAGGCTCTCATATATTGCAAAATATCAAATTCGCATTATAAGAAAAATTGATAGATGTATGAGCGGATGGTGCAGGCGCGACTGTCTTGTAGCATCGTAAGCAGCGCTTAAAACTCTGTGGAATCAAATAGATAAGACATGCTCAGCATTTATCTGGTTTTCTTGTTCAGAATTTTACTTACTTAAAACATTAACATACAGGAGATATATTATGCCGACAGGAATGATAATTGCTATTTTATGTTCGCTAGCAGCTCTCGCTTATGGTTTTTACTCAATAAAATGGGTAATGAAACAACCTGAGGGAAGCGACAAAATGCTTGAAATTGCGAAAGCGATTCAGGAAGGATCCGGCGCATATTTTAAACGTCAATACGGCGCGATTGCGGTCGTGGGAATTGTATTGTTCATTGCGCTATTCATTTTTTTGGGAGCCAAAACCGCTATTGGCTTTGCCATTGGCGCGATTTTCTCGGGGCTTGCGGGCTTTGTAGGCATGTATGTGTCAGTGCGGGCTAATGTGCGCACCACCCAGGCGGCGCATGATGGACTTAATCCAGCCATGCAGGTCGCTTTCAGAAGCGGCGCAATTACCGGCTTGCTGGTTGTAGGGCTGGGTCTGTTTGGCGTGACTGTGTTTCTCTATATATTGGGTTTGATGACGGATCAGGGGGAAACGCTTAGTCTGGCCCCGCTGGTTGGTCTTGCTTTTGGCGGTTCGCTGATCTCTATTTTTGCGCGACTTGGCGGCGGTATTTTCACCAAGGGCGCCGATGTTGGCGCTGATCTGGTGGGTAAGGTTGAAGTCGGGATTCCTGAGGATGATCCGCGCAATCCAGCTGTAATTGCCGATAATGTGGGCGATAATGTGGGCGATTGTGCTGGCATGGCGGCTGATCTGTTTGAAACCTATGCGGTTACCATTATCGCCACCATGATGCTGGGCGCGCTTACCTTTGGCGTGAGTAGCGCGGCTTTGATTTATCCGCTTGTATTGGGCGCCATGTCCATTATCGCTTCCATTATAGGCACCTTTTTTGTGTCGGTAGGCGACGACAGGAACGTGATGAAAGGCCTGTACCGGGGGTTGATTGTATCCGCTTTGCTGGCCGCTGCTTTTTTCTATCCGGTGACGACCTGGCTGATGGAGGGATTAAGCATTGATGGACGCCCAATCAGTAGTCTTTCTATTTATTTAAGTGCACTTGTCGGTTTGGTGGTAACCGCATTGCTGGTGGTTATTACCGATTATTACACCTCAACCTCATTTTCACCGGTTAAAGAACTGGCTAAATCCTCCACAACAGGACATGGCACCAATGTTATTTCAGGATTGGCTTTGTCGATGCGTTCTACCGCAGCGCCATTGCTGGTTATCTGTGCGGGCATCTGGGTATCCCATTATCTGGGCGGTTTATATGGCATCGCCATTGCTGCTACATCGATGTTATCCATGACGGGCATTATCGTTGCGATGGACGCGTTTGGTCCGGTAACGGATAATGCAGGCGGAATTGCCGAGATGGCTGATTTGCCTGAAGATATTCGAAATGTTACTGATGCGCTGGATGCCGTGGGCAACACAACTAAAGCGGTTACCAAAGGTTATGCAATAGGCTCCGCCGCTCTGGCTGCGTTGGTATTGTTTGCCGATTATACGCATGAGTTAACCGCAAGCGGGATGGCGCATTTACAGCACCTCACCTTTGACCTGAGTAACCACATGGTCATCATCGG
>JANTHA010000167.1 GCA_024762625.1 Thiotrichaceae bacterium | reverse complement strand
TTTTGAGTAGCGCAGGGAACCGCTTGCGGCTTGTTAACCGGGCGGCTTTCTTTTGGGTACTTTTCTGTAGCTGTTGACAGAAAAGTGCCTCGTAGCCTTGCAGAGTTACTAATCAGGCATCCTGATCTAATGGGCTACGAAATACACTGATAAAATTAACGGGACATCAGTGAAATATTAGTACAAACTGGCTTTAATTCAGGCAAAAAACTTGTTTGAATAATGGAACTAAAGATTTGAAGCAGACTCGGATAAGATGATAACTTGTTTATTTTTTAGCCAATAGATATAACAATAACAAAAATCTGAATAAACGGCTGCTTTACGGATACTATCAATGGAAAAATTAGGGTTTTCAGATGCGCGGCATCTTGTCACAAGAACAGGCCTGGGGGCTGAATGGGATACGATACGTCGTTATCAGAACATGACGCGGGATCAGGCGATAAAACATTTATTGAGCAACAGGGACTATCATTTGCCGCCCGCGCCCAAGGCGTCGCCCTGGTCAACCATGTTCAATATGCGCAACAACATGCGCCGTAAACGCATGATCAAGCATGTCGCCCGCACGGAAGGCAAGGGTTTGCAAAACTGGTGGGTTCAGCATTTAATGAAAACCCGCTCTCCGTTTCTGGAGCGCATGACGCTATTCTGGCATAACCATTTTCCTTCCAGCATCGCCAAAACCATGCAGGCCAGCATGCTGTATGATCAGAACCTGTTATTCAGAAAACATGCGCTGGGTAATTTCCGCGACCTGCTTTTTGCGGTTTCCAAAGACCCCGCCATGCTGCTTTATCTTGATGGTTACATCAGCACAAAAGACGAGCCCAATGAAAATTTTGCGCGCGAAGTGCTGGAATTGTTTACACTCGGCATCGGTCATTATTCAGAAAACGATATGCGCGAGGCCGCGCGCGCCTTTACCGGATGGGGAATAGATGAGCGCAGCGGCAAATTTGTTTTTCGGGCGAACGACCACGACAACGGCATTAAAACGTTTCTGGGGAAACGCGGCAATTTGAATGGCGATGACATCCTTAACCGGCTGCTGGCGCACCCGCGCACAGCTGAAACCATCGCCGAGAAAATGTGGCGTGAATTTATCAGCATCACGCGACCCGATACGCGCATCACCAGACAATGGGCGCAACGCTTCCGCAGCTCCAATTATGATATAGCAACGCTAATCAAGGCCGTGCTCACCAGCGATGTATTCTGGGCCAGACAAAATCGCGGCGCACTGATTAAATCACCGGTTGAACTGACCATCGGCACCCTGCGCGCACTGCCCTATACCATTCAAAGCCATCGCAATAACCTGCCCCACAATCTCGCCATCATGGGACAGGAACTGTTTAACCATCCGAGCGTTAAAGGCTGGTCAGGCGGAAAAAACTGGGTCAGTTCGCAATCATTGTTGCGCCGCAATTCGATTCTGACCAGCCTGGCGAGAGGCAATCTGAACGAGCGCAGAAACCGCGGCGGCATCGCCAGTCGGTTACCGGATCTGTCTGTTGACGAGATGCAAAACTGGCTACTCGCAATCAAACCACTCCAGCCGCTGCCAGAAAAACCGGGAAAACAACGGCTGGTGCGCGCGCTGGTGCTTGACCCCGCCTATCAGGTTAGCTGACGTTTGATGTAAGATTCGCTGAATAATAACGCTGAGATGACGCTGAAATAACGTTGAAATCAATCGACTTCACAGACCAGCACCGCCCTGACAGGCGCCTGATAGCCTTCAATCGTTTTATTTCGATCATCAGGATCAAGAAAATCAGCCAGCGATTCAAAACTCATCCAGTCGGTGACGCGCTGTTCTTCCAGGCTGGTCTGGTTGATATCGACCACGCGAATCTTGTTAAAGCCCACCCGTTGCAGCATACGCTCCAGAACGCCTGTGGTGGGAATAAACCAGACATTGCGCATCTTGGCGTAGCGGTTTTCAGGAATCAACACCCTGTCTGCGCAATCTTCATCGCCTTTGAGAATCAGCGTTTCCAGAATCAATTCACCGCCGGGCCTGAGAAACGACTTCAATTCCTGTAAATGATGGATTGGCGACGGCCGATGATAAAGTACTCCCATCGAAAATACCGTATCAAATCCATTTCCCTGAAACGCCTGATTGAACGCGGGCAACTCTTCGCTCTTGAAAGGAAGCAGATGCACTGGCGCATCGCCAATATAGCGTTTAAACACGGAGAACTGGCTTAAAAAGAACTGACTGGGGTCCGCGCCAATCACCAGACGCGCATTCTCCGCGAACATGCGCCACATGTGATATCCATTGCCGCATCCAACATCCAGCACCCGGCGCTTGTTCAAGCGACTGATATGCGGTTGAATGCGTTCCCATTTCCAGTCGGAGCGCCATTCTGTGTCAATCTGAACGCCAAACAGTTCATAGGGCCCCTTGCGCCAGGGCATAAGCTGCTTTAGCAAAGCTATCAAATGTCGGCGCATAGAGGAATCACAATCATCGGCGGCGCCAATCTGCAAGCGACCCGTATCCAGATTTATACGCGATGCTTTAATATCCGGCAGTTTATCCAACAGGGACAGCCATTCTTCGCGCTTGCCATGAGCACGCTGATCCAGCACCCGGGCGATCTGCGACGGCAGCTGATCGGCCCATTCGCCCAGACCGTTGTTTCTCAGGTCGGTATACAGCAAACTGAAATCCAGCATGGCGTTTAGCGCAAACCCCAGAGCGTCCAGAGTCCGATCGCTACAAACATCATGCCGGAAACCAGAGTCAGCGTTTTTTCACCCAGATACTGGGTAATCGCGCCGCCAAACAACACCGCGATTGCGGATGACACAAGCAGCGCCAGCGCCGACGCGGCAAACACCAGCCATTTTGAACTATCCGTACTGGTTGCAAAGCCAAACGTCGCCAATTGGGTTTTGTCGCCCATTTCAGCGATCAAAACGGAAATAAAAATAATGAAGAATGCTTTATAATCCATTGATAAACCAGCGTTTTATTTTTTAATAGCCACAAATGATGCAAAATTAAACGCCTGAAACCACTGAACAATTTCGCAAAAGCCCGCCTGGGATAAACGCTCAACATGCTGTTCCCTGGAATCCGGAATCAACACATTTTCCAGCGCGGCGCGCTTCTGGCTGATTTCAAGGTCGCTATAACCATTGGCGCGTTTAAAGGCGTGATGCCAGTTAAGCTGATTCTGGTTCTCTGAATCACGTTCAAACACCAGTTTTTCAGAAAGAATCAGTGCGCCGCCAGGTCGTAAGCCTTGGTGAATTTTGCTCAGTAGTTTAAGACGAGCCTCTGGCGCGATGAATTGCAGTGTAAAATTGAGCGTTACTACCGAAGCATTGCGGATCGCCAGCGTCTCGATATCTTCACAAAGCACCTCTAATGCAGCTTCGGGCATATGACGCTGCAAGCGCGACCGGCAACGCCTGATCATGGACTCGGAATTATCCACACAGATATGGTTCAGGGAAAGCTCCCGCGTCTGACGATGCATCGCCAGGGTTGCCGCGCCGAGAGAACAACCCAGGTCGTAGACATTGCTGTGCGCCTGTGCATATTCGCGCGCGAGTACGCCCAGCATGGAGATAACGGTTTCGTAACCCGGTACGGAGCGCCGGATCATATCCGGAAAGACATCGGCCACTGCATCGTCAAATGCAAAATCAACCAGCGGTTGCGCTTCCGCAAATAAGGTATCCTCAACCCGCTTATCGTCAAGCTTGCTGTCTTTTGTCATGATGCGTTCAGGATTCGCGCGTCAGGCGTCTTCACCCGGCCAGCGGACATCTGCCGGCAAGCGTTCATAGCTGATTTTCTCCGCGGTGCGCTTGCCCGCATCCGGCCCCATGAAATACAGATAAGGACCAACCAGCGCTTCCGGGCGCGCCAATGAGTCCATGTCTTCACCTGGAAAATTCCGTTTGCGCATCTGGGTGCGCAAGGGACCGGTGTCTATACTGTTGATGCGAATAAAATTATCATCAATATCATATTCATCCGCAAGTATGTCCATCATCGCATCCAGTCCCGCCTTGGCGATGCCAAATGCGCCATTGTAGGCTTTGCGCGAGGCATGGGCGGAGGCCACAATCGCCGGATCATCCGCTTCTGACAATAAGGGCAAACAGGCCTGAGTGATCAGAAAATTGGCGTGCAGATTGACGGTGATGGTTTTCGACCACAGCTCAACATCATAATCCTTGAAGGGAATGAACGCTGGCAACCAGGCTGCATTCAAGACTAGTCCATCCAGCCCGCCCAGCTTGTCCTTGATGGTCGCCGCCATATCGTGATAGTCCTTTGCGTTGGCGCCTTCCATATTAAGTGGATAAATCGCTGGCTCCGGGTAGCCTGCGTCTTCTATTTCATCATAAACTTCTTCAAGTTTTTTTAAGGTCTTTCCCAGCAATACCACGGTTGCGCCAAATCGGGCAAAAGCAAGCGATATCGCCCGCCCTATTCCACTACCCGCGCCAGTGACCAGGATCACGCGGTTTTTGAATAAATCATCCGCAGGGACATAATTAAGCAATTCTTGATCATTCATGTGTTTATCTTCAAAGGCCTTGGGATTATCAGGAAAAGACACATCATTGCACAAGAAGCTGCTTGCTTCAAATGATAATGTGCAGCTATTCTGATGCGGCTTTTTCAGCTTTTTTGGCTTTTTTTGCTTTCCTGGAAGCGGACTGACTATCCGGCTGATAATAATAATCGTACTGCCTTTGCAGATTACTGGTAAAGCGCCAGGCTTCGTTATAGGACAGACCGCTGTTTTCCGGGATGATGATTTTCACATAAAGGTCGGTCTTGTATTTTTTCTTTAGTTTATTCAGCGACTTGTGTAACTCGTTGCTACTCACTGTTTTGTAGTCAACATTCGGCCCGGTTTTTAAACGGATGGTTTTTTTGGAGCCCGATTTTTTATACGTTACGGTGACCACATGCTTGCCTTTGGATGAACGCGCCGGGCGCAACAGCTTCTGGTATTTGCTATCCAGCATATCATATTCACCCTGCAGACTCAGCAGCTGTGATTCATCCCT
>JANTHA010000166.1 GCA_024762625.1 Thiotrichaceae bacterium | reverse complement strand
CATGCAACAGGTTAAGGGGCGCGCCTGCAAAAATAACCAGGGTCAATGGGTAAATGCGAGTTAAATCGCCACGCCTTGCCAAATAGACGATTCACAAATCAAAAGGGAGCTACGGCTCCCTTTTTTTGTGAATAAACATACGAATAAACATGCGAATAAACCAATATTGATTCAAACATGACCATTCATCGAAAAAAACAACAGATATAATCAAATTTGCTAAACTTTGTAGTCAAACAGCTAATAAGCATTAAAACCAAGCATTAAAACAATAAAAATAAACCGAATTTAAAATCATAAAAAATTTGACCATGACAAACAGCTACCTCTTCTCAATTTATTACATACCCTGGATGTTGGTGCTACTGGCCATATTTATTCTCATCCCAATAACCATACGACTAAAAATACTGGACAAAAACCACCGGCTGGATTCTACAACGCGCATTGATATCTGGCGCTCGATTCTGACCTTTCCGACCTTTATCGGCGGCGTCGGCGTATCGCTCACTGTATTTTCACTGTTGTTATCATTTACCAGCCTCGGCGACGAATCCAGTATTAATGTACTATTGCCGCTTTCCGCTTTTTGTGCGCTTTTTGTGATCCTGACAAAAATCAGTTTTTCCATACTGGGAAACCCACAACCGACTCTGGACAAAGACACATTAGCTAAGCCTGAACAGTAAACATCTTTTTCTCACCGCTCACCGGGCAGTTAAAGGCCAGCCTGATCGCGCGCAATTGTAAATCCTGCGGCCTGATTTCATGCCCTGCGATTTTATAAAGCCGGTCTCCGACGACGGGAAAACCCAGAGCGGATAAATGCCTCCTGATCTGGTGTTTTCGGCCGGTTACTATCTGTATTTCCAGAACTGACTGATCAAGCGTCTCATCATACGATACAAAATGAACCTGACTTTTCGCCGGTTTACAATCTAATTCATGAGATATTGTTTTATCCGCCTTCCCTTTTTTCAGTATGCTGGAAAAATCGCCCGACACAAGTACACGATACCATTTCTCAATCTGGCGCTGTCTAAACATAGCCGCAAACTGCGCCGCCGTCTGTTTTTTATGGGCCAGCAGAATCAGACCGCTGGCGGCGCGATCCAGCCGATGCACAAGAAAGGCGGGACGCTCAGGGCTTAAATGCATTTCCGCCCAGCGATAAATGGTGCAATGATCTCCCCATTTAGAACCTTGCGAGAACATGCCACAGGGTTTGTCCCAGATACTGTAATCACCCTGATCGCTAACCAGTCTGGCTGGCAGAGGCTCGGCAGCCAATATATTTTCATCATAATAACAATGTAACATTACCTCCTTCGCTTCCTTCGCCTCCCTTACTCCCCCGTTTGCGTTCTTTGCGTCTTTTGAAAGCTGTTTTTTCGCGCGACGTAAACGCCTGGTTCCCCCATCCTGCTCTAGCCAGACACAGCCCTTTTTCATCGCCTGTTTAATTTTTTGGCGCGACAAAGTCGATGTCTGCGCAAGCCAGTCAACGGCTGTTTTGCCATTTCCTGTGATAGGTATATGGTATTCGGCTTTAATTGGCATACATGAATCATAACATCAGCACGATGTTTAAGGTTACACTCAGCCTCAATATGTTATTATTAAAATGTTATTATTTACCGGATGCAAACAACGCCGACATTGATTATGACCTTAGAACGAACAGCAACCGTAACGCGCGATACGCTGGAAACTCAGATCACCGTCACCATCAATCTTGATGGAACCGGTAAGGCGCGCTTTAAAACCGATGTACCTTTTCTTGAGCACATGATGCAACAAATCGCACTACACGGTATGATCGACATTGAAATCGAAGCCAATGGCGACACCCAGATTGACGACCATCACACCGTCGAAGATATTGGCATTACGCTGGGACAGGCCTTCTCCAAGGCGCTCGGCGACAAAAAGGGTATTCGTCGCTACGGACACGCCTATGTTCCGCTGGATGAGGCGCTATCGCGTGTGGTGATTGATTTTTCCGGTCGCCCTTCGCTGCAGGATTTTGTTGATTATAGACGCGCCATGATTGGCCGCTTTGACGTGGATCTGTTTGGCGAATTCTTCCAGGGCTTTGTGAATCACGCCCAGGTCAGTTTACACCTGGATAATATCCGCGGCAAAAATGCGCATCACATCGCTGAAACGGTCTTCAAGGCCTTCGGTCGCGCATTGCGCATGGCGGTTGAGCGCGATGAGCGCGCCGCAGACGCCATCCCCTCAACCAAAGGATCCTTATAAAATCAAATGACTATCGCTGTTATTGATTATTCAATGGGCAATTTGCATTCGGTGCATAAAGCCCTTCAACATGTAACGGATGAACAGGTTTTTATCACCTCCTCTCCTGATGAAATCCACAAGGCGGATCGCATTGTATTTCCTGGCCAGGGCGCCGCGCGCGACTGCATGAGCGAATTACACAAACGCGAACTGGTTGATGTCGTCATGGAAACGGCGCACAGCAAACCCTTTCTCGGCGTCTGCATGGGCATGCAGGTTCTGATGGAGCACAGTAAGGAAGGCGGCGGCGTCGATTGTATCGGCCTGTATAAAGGCGAGGTTCAGCACTTTACTGATTATATCGGTGCAACCGACTCACACGGCAACCGCCTTAAAATCCCGCAAATGGGCTGGAATGAAGTGCGCCACGTTCAGGATCACCCCTTGTGGAAAGGCATTGCTGATAATGCGCGCTTTTATTTTGTGCATAGCTATTTTGTTGACCCGGAAGATAAATCCATTATCGCGGGTGAAACTGAATTCGGCATCCGTTACCCTTCGGCAATCGCCAAAGACAATGTATTCGCTATTCAGGCGCACCCCGAAAAAAGCGCCGACGACGGCTTACAGCTGTTGAAAAATTTTGCGCTCTGGAAACCCTGATCAATAGTCAAACAAGACAAGTTTAATAAGGAAACCCCAACATGCTGTTACTCCCCGCCATAGATTTGAAAGACGGCCAATGCGTGCGCCTGCGCCAGGGGCGCATGGAAGACAGTACCGTATTTTCAGATAGTCCGGTCGATACCGCTTCGCGCTGGGTCGAAGCGGGCGCGAAACGCCTGCACCTAGTTGACCTGAACGGCGCATTTGATGGCGTTCCAGTCAATAACGATGCTGTTGAAGCCATCGCCCAAAAGTTCCCGGATCTACCGATCCAGATCGGCGGCGGCATCCGCGATGCAAAAACCGTACAAGCCTATTTAGACGCTGGCGTTAGCTATTGCATCATCGGGACAAAAGCGGTTGAAGACCCCGAATTTGTCAAAGCGTTGTGTCAGCAATTCCCCGGCCGCATCATCGTTGGCATCGACGCCAAAAACGGCATGGTCGCCACCGATGGCTGGGCTGAAGTATCCAGCGTATCAGCCACCGAACTTGCCAGACAGTTTGAAGAAGCCGGCGTTGTCGCCATCGTCTACACCGACATCGCCCGCGACGGTATGATGAAAGGCGTCAACATCGACGCCACAGTAGCGCTAGCCAAGAATATCAATATTCCTGTCATCGCCTCCGGCGGCGTATCCAGCATGGATGACATTATCAAACTCTGCGAGGTTGAAGATGCAGGCATCATGGGTACGATACTCGGTCGCTCCATTTATGAAGGCGCGATTGATCTGGCTGAAGCGCATAAATACGTGGAAAGTTTATAAAACAATTTAAGTGCTCATGAAGTCCACGCATCACAAAACACTCCATTAATTTCGAAGCTTTATACAAAGTAAAATAAAACATTAGGCAACCAGCTGTTTAATCTCATAATTAATGCGTTTGCTAACTTTTATCCAAGCCTTTGACTAGCGCCAAAAGCTCCGTTGTGATTACAATCAACTCACTCAATAGTTGAGAATCAATTTCCAGATGACCTTCATACTCGGCAATATTTCTTCGCTTGTGGCATTGATCCAGAACACGCCATTTTGCCGTTTCCAAACCTAGTGTCTGCTCAAGACACTGGAACACCAAAAAACGGTTTTCCGAACGATAACCATGCCATCGCATTGCGGCGAGTGCTAGTGCATGCGCCGCACCATAAGCCAATGTAAATTGGCTATCTTGAGACAAACCACCAAGCTTTGCATCATTTAAACGAATTTCAGCAGATGCCACCATACCGTCAAATTCATGTTTATCAGGCGGCTCATGCTTTAGCTGACCTATTCTGACTAAATTTTCCAGCTTATCTAATGTCATTAGTATTCCCGATAATATTGATCTTGTCTTGTTCCATAACCCGCGTAATAAAGCTATTATTTTTCTCCAGTTTTTTATTAAAATCTTCTAGAGAATAAATGCTTGGATTGACAGGACGTTGCAACTCCTTCTCCGCCGGAATTAACAGGTTCATCAAATCAGTATAAGCAATATCATCACCAATAATCATCAGATCAATATCACTCTTGGCCGTAGCTTCTCCTTTGGCAATGGAACCATAGATAAATGCTGACCAAATAGATTTAGCCATCGGCGATAAAGCGTTGCGAATAATATCGGCAATACCAAAGGTTTTGCGTGAAATCGAGATCAGCTCATGATAAACAGGAGATTCAGGATTAGCCTGATAATGATTTTGATTGCCAATCCGCGTGAGCGTTATCAAGCCGGCAGATGTCATCCTTTCAAGCTCCCGCTTAATCGTACCCTTGCCCATATCAGCAAACCGGACAATCTCATTCAAATAAAATGAAGCGTCAGGGTTTCTGAATAATAAACCGATTACTTTTTGCTGCGTTTTGGTAAAGAGCGAATCTGCAATAGTGGTTGCTTGCGCCATAAAAACCTCTAAGTCCTATAATGGGTATTATAGGTCACATATTGGGACTTTTCAATATTTGCAGAGTTTGGAGATTTTGGTTGAAGTAGAAGCTGGACCTGAAGTAGAAGAGTTCGCCTATAGGCTGGTTTATTGATGCCTTATCACATTCTAAAAACTACCTTTATTTTTGTACTTAACAATCATCAGCTAAAACTGGTGGTGTTAGTGTTATGGACTAAAAATCCATATACAAGTCGACTATACGATGCGTTTAAATCTTCGTGTCCTTCGTGGCAAAACAATTTCAAGAAACATCACCCATTTGTAGTAATTAACATTATTACTACTCCTTTTAGAAGAAT
>JANTHA010000165.1 GCA_024762625.1 Thiotrichaceae bacterium | reverse complement strand
GTGAAGAGTCCGAAAAGAATGGGCTGGTGGCGCACAACATTGAAGCCTTGCTTGCAACCAAAACCGAGCAACAACGCAGACAGTGGCTTGCCGACTGCCTGGAGAGTGAATGGCCCAATCCGGTCGTCATGCCGCTGTCGATTTATCAGTCTGAAACGTTGCAGGGGAATCCGCGGATTTGTCATCTCGAACTTGACGAGTTCCCCAAGGAATCGTTTTTGATGCGACTGGCGATGTGATTTCTCCAGGATAACAGGCATGGGAAATATATCACAAAAACTCAAGACTGAATTTCGCTTGCCCGATATCAATGGCGAGCGTTGTGTTCACGCCTTTATTGAACAGTCTTCCTGCAGCGCCTGTGTCGATGTTTGCCCGCAAAACGCCTGGATTCTTGACGATGAATCACTGGGTTTGAATACCGAAAGCTGTGATGGTTGTGGCCTTTGTGTGCCTGCATGCACGGAAGGCGCGATCAGCCAGACCAGGGAGTGCGTTATCCGCGAGGAGGATAATAAAAAAATATTGTTGCTGGGTTGTGAAATAACGGGTCTTAAACAGGCGAACTGTCACTGTATCCATGCTGTTAGTGAAAATGATTTGTTAAAATTGTATCGCGATGGCGTTCATCATATCCATGTCGCCAGAGGCGATTGTCAGCAATGTCCACGGGGCGCGCCTAATAACACTGAAGCGTTGTTTAAACGCGTCAGCAATATCAATAAAATGTTGCGCCACCGTCATTTGGCGCCGATTCATTATAATGAGTTGGCGACAGATCGCTGGACTCAACTTTGGAAAACGCCCGAGAAAGCCGCGCCGGGTCCGCAAATGAGCCGGCGCAATTTTTTTCGTCGTGCCATAAAGCAAAGTGTTGATATGGTGTTGCATCAATCGAACTTTGATCAAAATGATTTCGCGCCTCCGGGTAAAATCCTTCCTGAAGTCAAAGCGGATGATCATGGTTATGATTCCAAAATTGATAATGACGCGATTTATCCCGCTGTTCCCCATATCATGGCTGCTAAATGCGATGGCTGCGACGCCTGTAGCAGGGCCTGTCCGCATCAGGCAATCCAGTTTGTTCAGGATGAGAACGCCAGTTGTTATCTGATGGATGCCTCGGCATGTACGGCTTGTAATATCTGTGTGGATATTTGTGAGCAGGATGCAATCGAGGTAAACCGTTGGGCGTTTCAAAAGGCAAAAACAATTCCACTTGAAAATACGACCTGCCATTCTTGCGGGGCGGCTTTTCATTATCCATTCGAGCATGAAGCGCAAACCGATACCCGTCGAACCTTGTGTAATATCTGTAGCAAGATAGATCACCAGAAAAATCTGTTTCAGGTGCTTGATTAGACAAACGAACCCGCTGATTGTGATGCTCTTTGTGATGGATTTGTTACGAATAAGGGTTAATCGTGTAGAATGCGGGCTTTTGCAATAGCACAAGGTATCATGAGTCAGGAACAAAAAAACCAGGAATTTCGCAAACTGGCGGATTCATTTATAGAAGTCGCCAATAAACATTGTGATACGGTAGACAGAAGTCTGGTTGGCTCTGCGATGCTGTTCGCAACTGCCCGTTTCGCCTCATTTGTCGTGGCTTCACATGCGCGTGATCAAGCGCATTATGAATCCGAGATAGATAATGCGCTGGCGTTTTTTAGCGATGAATTCAAACGCAGGCTGGGTGATAATCTTGAAGAATATAAATCTGTCTTTGCTCAGCAGAATCAGCAGAATCAACAGAAGCCGACAGGGCGCTATGAGCATTTGATGAAAAAAGACAAAACCGATGACGCCTGATAAAAGGTATTAAAGGTGTTAAAGGTGTTAAAGGTGTTAAAGGCGATAAGTGCTTATTTCCCTCAATTCCTGTGCTTGCTTAATGCACACTCAAGTCCTTACAAACGCGGATTTCATGATAATAGCGGCTAAACCTGACACCGCGAGGCACCAGACAATCATTGGCCCGCTGGGTAAATCCGTAAAGGTCGAAACAATCAAGCCTGTCGCAAAACCTGCGATACCGATCAGATAACCCCACAAAAGCCTGCGCTTGCCTGACAGTCCAAGTCGCAAAGTCGCAAGCGCCGGAATAATCAGGCTGGAAAAGACCAGATACACGCCGACCAGTTGCACTGAGGCGGTTACGCTCAATGCGAACAATAGATAAAACCCCAGGTTACCCAATTGTTTTCTGAAGCGTAGCCATAACAGCAAAATAACGGCGTAAAGCAGTCCCACCCAAAGCAAACGCGGCAGATCAACCCAGAGAATCTGGCCACTGAGTAGCTCTTGCAGATGTTCTCCGCCGTGCGGATTATTCGCCAGCATCAGAATGCCCGTGGTGGCGGCAAGGATAAAGATGACGCCGATCAGTGCTTCCTGTCCCTGTTGCCAGCGTTTTTCGGTAAAATTGAGCAAAACTGCTCCCAGCATGGCGCTAACACCCGCGATGACCTGAACCAGCCAGCCATCCACCTCAAAACCAAAGCTATGCGCGGCGATAATCCCCAGTCCGGCTATCTGAGCGATAGCCAGATCAATGAAGATGATGCCGCGTTTCAAGACTTCCTGCCCTAGCGGTACATGTGTTGCCAGAACCAGCAACCCCGCCAGAAAGGCAGGGCCGAGGATCTGTAACTCCAGACCTTCCATTACTTGATAACCCGGGTCAGTCGGCTGATGGTGTCATCAAACAGGCTAAATAAATCCTTTGCCTGTGGCGTGCCGCCTACGGTAAAGGGCAACTTGATCGCAGGTATGCCGGATTTGTTTGACAGCCAGTGAGCGGAGCGCGGACTTTGATATGCCGCATAAATAATAGCGCTGGCGTGTTGTGCTTTTGCCTGTGTCAGCACCTGGGATAGATGACTGGTCGTTGCCGGTACGCCGGGTTTGACTTCCAGTGTGGCGATTTCTTTCAGGCCTAACCAGTCTTCCAGATACACCCAGCTTTTATGCTGCACAATAATGGCTTTGCCGCGCAAATTTTTTGCATGCTGTTGCCAGCCTTGCATGGCTTTACCCCAGCGTTGCTTGAAGTTGTCATAGTTTTTTGCATAATCGCCAGCGTGCGATGGGTCCAGTTGCTGCAAGCGCGCGCTAAATGCTTGTGCGACCTTGGCGATACGTCTGGGATCGGTCTGGATATGCGGGTTGCCGGCGGCATGTATATCGCCCTGGCTGCGATCCAGTTTAGTCGGTTTTTCCAGCAGGCGAACGAAAGAGGTCGCCATAAAATAGCCGGGTTGACCGGGTTGTATTTTAGGATTGCCGGTTTTCTGCAAGAGCACGGGAAGCCAGCCAATCTCCAGCTCCGCGCCGGTACAGAACAGCATATCGGCGCGACGCGCGCGCGCTAGCAGGCTGGGTCGCGCCTGAATATGATGCGGGTCTTGCAGGCCTGTTGTGGCTGATTTAACGTTGACGTTGTTGCCGCCAATTTCCTGCGCCAAAGAAGCCCACTCGGGCTCACAGGCGAAGATATTGACTTTTGCCATGACCTGATTGCTGATTAAAACAGACGCAGTCAGCAGGGTAACTCGTGAGAGATTTTTTAGATTGAATTTCATGGGTATGACTCCTTAGAACTGGTGTGCGCCGTGAGAGCCCAACGCTTGAGTATATTGTAAAATTAACTGATCATCACTTTGCGGGGTTGATTCATCGCGGTTGTATTGCAGTCGTACCCGACTGAATTCACTCGGAATCCATTCAACCATGGCGCTGCTGCGTTGTGGGTCATGCCCGCCATCCAGCAGTCCGGCTGCGTCTAATATGGCGTTATTGTCACCGCTATTGCTACTGCCGAGACGGTCATAACGCAGTCCGGCGCGCCAGTGTGGTTTGAATTTATAAATACCTTCAGCGTACCAGCCATACTGGTCAGCATCGATACTGGAACTTCCCGAACCATCAATATCAATTGTGCCGCTTTCATCGCGCTTATAATATTCGCCCAGCAAGGTTAGAGAACGTTCGGCGGCATTGCCATTTGGCGCCCATTTATACACCACATCCAGACCATTGAGTTTGCTGTCGCCAGAAAAACTATGTGTACTCGCTTCACGTCCTTCAATGTCATCAGCCTGATAATGCGACAGTCCTAACTGCCAGCTTGCGCTATCACCGATATCGCCACCGGTTTTGGCAAAAGCAGCCCAGTCGCCCAGTCCGCCATGTGAGCCGCCTGCAGGAAAACTCTGTCCATTACCGGCTTCCAGACCCAGCTCAATATATTGATCCGTGGGTAAGGTCCAGTTTAGCCGTAAACCATCCTGCTTGATCTGGTTTCCGAATAGTCCGCGGTAAACCAGCGGCGCGTCGTTAAAATTCCAGGCGTGGGCGTGTTTGCCATTCAGGTAACCGATACCTGAAAAGAAACGACCTGCTCTAACCGTCAGGCCATTACCCAGACCGAGTGTTTCAACATAGGCTTCTTCAAGCTCAGTGTGGGTTTCTCCATCCTCATCCGCAAGCGCTAGCGTCATCTGACCACGCCAGTGCTGGTCGGTATTGGCGGATACCGTTATTTCAGATTCGCCCAGCGAAAAACCTTCTTTTTTAAGTCCGGCTTCTTCGCCAAGCGCAAATCCGGGTAAAGCATAATCGTCGGGATTATTCGAGTAGCTGAAATAGCTGCCATTGAGAATCAGGCTCAACGCAGGATTAAAGCTGTTGCTTTTTGTCGTCGTCGCAACGGCAGGTTGCGAGACTGCATTGTTTTCAGCCGCTTCTATACGCTCTTCAAGTGCTTTAGTGCGCGCTTCGTAGTCTTGTTTCAGTTGTTCAATCTGCTGTTTTAATTCAGCCGTTGTTTCTGCCATCGCAGAGGGGATTGTTGCGGGAATAGCCGCAAAACATAAGGATGCGGTTACGATTCGTTTCATGATTTTCTCCATTTATTAATCAAGCTGAATTCGTGGCATAAGAGGTATAAAAACTCCATGCGCCAGGGTGTAGGAAAATATCCCTGGATATAATGGCGCATTGTTATGCCTGAATGGTCAGCCCACATGATTTCCAACTCATAGTTGAATCTCTTGGGGTTATATTCCCCGCCCCTTGGGGCGTAAAAGGGTAAAGAAACAGCCTTATTAATACCCCGCTTTCGAGGAACGAGAAAGTCGAACG
>JANTHA010000164.1 GCA_024762625.1 Thiotrichaceae bacterium | reverse complement strand
GCGCTTATGGTCGCTGCAATTAAAAAACTCGCCTATGCCTGAACTGTAACGGTAATCACCCGTGAATTCAGTGATGTTGTGGCCGCTGTGCTCGCTACATGACGACAAAAGCACAAGACAGAGCATCGTACTTATACTCAAGCATGCTTTAGTGCTTCTCCTTAAGACCGACATGATTCCCATCGCTAACAAATTATTTTCTAATTGTACATTCGTTATGAACAATCGACTAGCCTGCATAAAACGCATTATTGCGGATTGTGAATCTTATCCGCGGGTTTCTCACCACTGGCGGCGGGCATGGCGGCTCCATGTCCCAACGGCTTTTTAAAGCGCGACATGTCCGGTATTTTTCCTCCTGCAGGTATTTTTGACGCGGCTTCAATAGCGGCTTCCTTGGCGACAATATATTCATTAATCTTGTTGACCGACTTCAGCGATGGATCAATTTTCAAGGCTTGATCCGCCATGGCCTTCGCCATGCCAAATTTTGACTGGTGTAAATAGGCTATGCTCAGCGCGGCAAACAGTTTAGGGTTTTCAGGATCATGCATTATGGCTTCCTGATAGGCTTCGATAGCCTTACCGGATTTATTACTGGAAAGATAGAGACCCGCCAGATAAGCATAATTTTTCTTGTTTTCCGGATCATTCGCTATCGCCTGTTTATAGGTTTTTTCAAGTTCCGCCTGTTTCTGTTGATCTTTTGACCAGAGCGGCTGGTTTTTATCAGAAGACGCAGACAGGGCATGGGCGCTTGTTACCGTTTGTGCCTGGGTTTCCGCAAACGCAAAATGACTCGTAAAACCGGTCATCATCAGGCTCATTATTAATAACAAGCCCTGTTTCTTACTCAATCGCTTGGTAATTTGTTTCATAATCATAATGGTGTAACTCGTTTATCTCGTATGAGTGTAATCATTCAAAAGCGCACCGGCGTTTAAACCGGCGCACCACCTCGGACAATAAAAAAAATTTGACAAACATGAGGATAAATTTTTGTCTGGCGCTAGTCTAATTTGACTGTTTTTGCAGATCACTGTTTAATTCCTCAATCAGTTTTTTGCGGCTCTCCTTGACGTGAATCTTATCTTCCTCTTTTACGATGGATTTAAACTCATTCTTTACCAGAGGTTGCAGATTTTCCTGAGGCGCATGGCACTGGGTGCAAAAATAATAACGGGTTGAGATGTGACCCAGCTTTTCACCCTTGCGGTTAATGTAGTGATTTTCACCAATAGGGGTTGCGCCTACTTCCTTGTACTCCAGTTTACCATGACACCCCAGACACTGATTTTTCATGAGGCTGATTCTGGTTTTATCGGTTTTATGAGGAATCAACGGCGGTTGATGCGGAATGTCGCGCGGCAGAATGCCTTCATCCGGCAGAATCACTCTGGCCGATCTCGGTTTCTGGGAAGGCGCATTGACGGCGTGCTTTCCTCGTAATGAACGAATTGATTCATCAGAAGCCTGGGCATAGGTAAATAATCCCGATACGACTAAGGCGCAGGTCAAAATGACTGTTTTTTTTAGATAATTCAACATAATAGCAAGCCTCCTACACTTTGATAATATCAACAGGACATTTCTTGTAATCGGTTTCCTTGGACAATGGATCCGTCGCGTCCAGGATCAGTTTATTGACCAGGCGTCTTGCATCAAAAAACGGAATAAAGACCACGCCAGGCGGCATCTTATTCCGGCCTCTGGTTTCAATCATCGCGGTAATTTCACCGCGCGGACTTTTAACCTTGACGACAGACCCGGAGCGCAAGCCTTTTTTACTCGCATCCGTGACATTCATGTAAAGCCTTGCAGTGGGAACCGCTCGATAAAGCTCCGGCACGCGCCGCGTCATCGAACCGGTATGCCAATGTTCCAGAATCCGACCGGTAACCATCCAGAATGGATATTCCTTGCCAGGAACCTCGGGAGGCGGCTCATAAGGAGCAGTGATAATATTCGCCCTGCCATCTTTCTTGCCATAGAATTTGACGCCTTCGCCTTTTTTGACATAGGGATCATACCCCTCGCGATAACGCCACAGCGTTTCCTTGCCATTGATAACAGGCCAGCGTATGCCGCGCGCCTTGTGATAGGCGTCAAACTCCGCAAGCTCATGACCTTTCTTGGGTCCTTCATGCTGAAAACGGCGATATTCCTCGAACAGACTTTTCTGCACATAAAAACCAAAATGATCCGATTCATGGTTGGTGTACACATTGCCCTTTTCATCGCTTACCTTTTGTTTGGAGAATTTATCCGTAGAACCATTCCTGTACAGTACTTCGTAAAGCGTTTTTCCCTTCAGTTTGGGCGCCTTGGCGATCAGCTCGGCAGGCCAGACGTCCTCAACCTTGAAGCGTTTGGAAAATTCCATCAGTTGCCATAGATCGGATTTTGCGTCGCCCGGCGCACTGGTCTGTTCTCTCCAGAACTGGGTGCGTCGCTCCGCATTACCGAAAGCGCCTTCTTTTTCGACCCACATGGCGGTCGGTAAAATCAGGTCGGCGGCCTGCGCCGAGACAGTTGGATAAGGGTCAGAAACAACCACGAAGTTTTTTGGATTACGCCAGCCCGGGTAGGTTTCTTCATTTGTATTTGGGCCTGCCTGCATATTGTTATTGCACATGACCCAGTAGCAGTTCAGTTTGCCATCCTTGAGCATGCGACTTTGCAATACCGCATGATAGCCAACCTTGCCCGGAATCGTTCCTTCAGGCAGGTTCCAGATTTTTTCCGCAAGATCGCGATGCGGTTTTTTCTTGACCACATAGTCTGCGGGCAAACGATGCGCAAAGGTGCCTACTTCACGCGCCGTGCCACAGGCGGAAGGTTGCCCGGTTAATGAAAACGGGCCATTGCCTGGCTCTGATATTTTTCCCATCAGTAAATGGACATTGTAGACCAAACCGTTAGTCCAGACGCCGCGGGTGTGCTGGTTCATGCCCATGGTCCAGTAGGAAACAATTTTCTTTTTGGGATCAGCATACAGTTTGGCAAGCCTTTTCAAACGGTTGGCGGGCACTCCGGATAACTGACTAACATACTCCAGCGTGTATGGCTCCAGCGACTTGGCGTATTCTTCAAAGCTAATCCCTGAGAGTTTGCCTTTACCACTATTTTTTGCCGCTTTTTCTCGCGGATCGGTGGGACGCAAACCATAGCCGATATCGGTTGGCGTCTTTTTAAAATTAACGTGTTTGTCGATGAAATCCTTGTTATATAGCTTATTGCTTACGATGTAATTCGCAATATAGTTAAGGATTGCAGTGTCTGTTTGCGGTTCGAAAATCATGCCGTTATCCGCCAGTTCAAAACTGCGATGCTCGTAGGTTGAGAGCACATGCACTTCAGCATCTTCATGGCTTAAACGACGATCGGTAAGACGCGACCACAAAATCGGGTGCATTTCCGCCATATTGGAACCCCACAGCACAAAGGCGTCGGCGTGCTCCAGATCATCATAACAACCCATCGGTTCATCAATACCGAAAGCGCGCATGAAAGCGCCCACCGCTGACGCCATGCAATGACGCGCATTGGGGTCGATATTATTCGAGCGGAAACCGGCTTTATATAATTTTGATGCGGCGTAACCATCCCAGACCGCCCATTGACCGGAGCCGAACATGCCGACGCTTGAGGTAATCTTGTCAACCGGCTTGCCCTTGTTTTTCTGCATATCTTTCTTGATTGCGGCCTTCCATTTCTGCGCCATGATATCGAACGCTTCATCCCATGAAACCGGCTCGAACTTGCCGTTCTTGTCAAATTTACCATTGGTTTTACGCAACAAGGGCGTTTTAAGGCGATCGCTACCGTATAAAATCTTGGACAGGAAATAACCCTTGATACAGTTTAATCCCTTGTTGACCGGCGCATCAGGATCGCCCTGGGTGCCGATTACCCGACCGTCCTTGTAACCGACCAATACGCTACAGCCGGTGCCGCAAAATCGGCACGGCGCCTTATCCCAGCGTACGCCATCGTCCTGATTTGTTGAATCTTTCGCCTCAGCAATGCTCATAGGCAAGCTCACGCCTGCCGCCGTAGCCGCAGCGGCTATGGCATTGTTTTTAATAAAATCTCGTCTGGAAATCGCCATCACGAAACCTCCTGGTGTTAGTTTTCAGGTTCACAGCCTGAACTATAAAAGAATGAAAAAAGCCCCCGCCGATGGTTACAGGCTGAGGGCTTTATTTTTAAGGTTTAGCAATTGGCATTTTTATTTTTTCTTGCCTAAACCATATTTTGCCTTGGATTCCTCAATAGCCGCTTTTCGCGTCGCTTTCTGTTTGTCAGTCAGCTTGTCGTTATACCATTTGTGGTTATCGCTATCGAGCACCTCATCCAGCTTGGCTTGAAGCGCCTTGGCGGCCTGGACCTTTTTGGGATCCTTGGAGGCCATGCCTTTTTCTACAAGATGCTCCAGTTCAGGAATAAACTTGATGTAGAAATGCTGGGCAACCTCATAAGTGCCATGCCAATGGGTATAATCAGGCCCCATCATCGCCGTGCCCATCCGTGCGCGACGTCCTTCATGATGCCAGATTTCAAACCAGATCCAATCCAGCTTGTTGCTGAATTTGGCGGGTCGCAACAAAGGTTTTGCCAGCTTCGCGAGCGCCATGCCCGGCTTGGCGAATTTATCGTTATAGAGCGTTATCAACGCGTCATACTGGGTGTAGAAGTTTTCGATATACTCATCATTATGACAGCTTGAGCATACGTCCTGCATGTTTTCACGACGCTCTTCCCAGCCCAGGTCAGCGCCGGGTAATCCCATTTTGGCGTCCACTACTTCCGGGCGCACCGAGATAGGCGGCTTGTTATTCCAGGAAATCCGGGTTCCCACATCATGTGTAACCCGCTGGTTGCGCGTCGCGCTCATATGGCAGGTAGCGCAGGTGGGTCCAGTGAAATAATCTTCACCCGCAATCCATTTAGGATTATCCAGGTTCATTTTGTCCTTATGCGACACAAACTGGATGCCATGTTTGGATTCCTCATAAATCTCTTTTTGAGGATGATCTGGCCCAAGATGACACTTACCACAGGTATCAGGTTCGCGCGCCTGGGCAACCGAGAATTCGTGACGCGCATGACAGGCGGTACAGGAGCCTTTGGAGCCATCCGGATTGATGCGGCCAATACCGGTATTCGGCCAGGTCGCTGGATCCAGCTCGCCATCCTGGTTTACCTTGACAATGGAGCC
>JANTHA010000163.1 GCA_024762625.1 Thiotrichaceae bacterium | reverse complement strand
ACAGCCGATCGCGCCACGATCGTGGTGAGTCGCGAAGGCAAGGAATTAACCACGCTGCATCCTGAAAAACGCGATTATGGCCCAGGAGCCATGCCAATGACGGAGGCCGGCATTGACGGCGGATTTACCCGTGATTTATTTGTTGCGCTGGGTGAGCCGTTGGGTCATAACGCCTGGAGTTTTCGGGTGTATCACAAGCCGTTTGTTCGCTGGATATGGCTCGGTGGCGTGTTAATGGGATTAGGCGGCTTAATCGCAGCGCTGGATAAGCGTTACCGTCGTGTTAGGAAGATTGCGCTTGATCCGGTGTCGGACAATAAAACAAAAGTTAAAGAAAGTTTAGGTAATTCTCAAGGTGTGACCACATGAACATGAAGTTTTTTATTCCACTGTTCCTGTTTCTGGCGCTTGGCGCGCTAATGCTGTTCGGCTTGACCAATGACCCCAAGCTGATTCCATCGCCGTTTATCGGCAAACCGGCGCCGGCGTTTACCCTGCCGCAATTATTTGAGGATAAAACATTTTCCTCTGATGAAATGAAAGGAAAAGTTTGGATACTTAATCTGTGGGCCTCCTGGTGTCATTCCTGTCAAGCCGAGCATCGCGTTTTAAGCCGCTTCATTGCAGAAGAAAAAGTGCCTACGGTCGGTCTCAATTATAAGGATTATGGCGTTGCGGAATATGGCGATGCAGGCAAACAGTGGCTGGCTCGCCTGGGTAATCCCTATTATGCGGTAGTCGTTGACTCAAAAGGTGAAGTTGGAATCGACTGGGGTATTGTCGGCGTACCTGAAACGTTCATTATGGATAAAAAAGGCATAGTGCGTTACAAGTTTACCGGGCCGGTTTATCAACAGGCGGTTGAAGAAAAATTAAAACCCCTGGTTGACAAATTGCTACAAGAGGATGGTTAACAATGAGGCTTTCGCTTAAATCCCTTGTCAATTCTTTTATTGTGCTGTTGTTACTGTTTGGACTAACGTTGGCGTATGCAGTAAAAATCGAGTTTCATGATTTTGCCAACAAGGAGCAGGAGCATCTTTATCTGCAATTGATCGCCGAATTGCGCTGTGTCAAATGCCAGAATCAGAATCTGGCGGAATCCAATGCGGAACTGGCAAAAGATATGCGCGACAAAGCTTACGCGATGATCATTAAAGGCGGCACCCGCGAAGATGTCATCAAATACATGACTGATCGTTATGGCGACTTTGTTTTATACAATCCGCCGCTGAAAAGTAAAACCTGGCTGCTCTGGTTTGGTCCGGCGGTGTTGTTGATTTTTAGCCTTTTTTATCTACTCAGGCGAATAAGACATCAGCAACAGGAGGTTTCCGCAAAGGAAGCCATGAGCGATGAGCAGCGTGATAAAATGCGCGAGATTCTCAAGCAGTCACAAAACAATCCCACTGATAAACCCTGATTAAATAGGAATTCCCGATGTTCTGGATCATTGCCACTATTCTGGTTTTAATAGCTCTTGCCTTCGTTTTACCCGCCTTGCTGGGGAAAAGGTCAGAAAAATCATCCGACAGTCCAGATAAGGGTGGCGATTCCGACGCTATCCGTCGGGTGCAGAATATTGAAATCGCCAAAGAGCAACTGGCCGATCTTGAACAGCGTTTTGAAAAAGGCGAAATGGATGAAGAAGTTTATCAGGCCAACCGCGATGAGCTTGAGCTTTCGCTGTTTAATGATATGCAGGAAGCAGAGCAGGATAAGGCGTTCAATGCAGGGCGTCAGTCATCGGGCTCCATGCTCGGCAGCGCTCTGATTGCGCTGCTGGTGCCAGTCATCGCGATAGGCATGTACCTGAAGCTCGGCAATCCGGCGTTTACCACTGAGGTGTCCTCGAAACTTGCCGCGAAAGAAGAACTGCGCAAGGATTTGCCGATGAAAGCAGATGGCACGCCGGATATTGACGCAATGGTCGCCGGTTTGCAGAAAAAACTGGAAGCCAGTCCGGATAACCCCAAAGGCTGGTTTATGCTGGGACGCTCCTACATGGTGATGAAACGCTATCCTGAAGCAGCCAAGGCCTATGAGCACGCCTATAAATTAATGCCGGAATCGCCGGATGTATTGTTGTCGCTGGCTGATTCACTGTCGATGGCGAACGGCGGTCGTATTGCCGGAAGACCTAGTGAATTAATAGAAAAAGTGCTCAAAATCGACCCGGATAATATGACTGGCCTATGGCTGGGCGGCATGGCGGCGAGGCAACAGCTTGACTATGTTACTGCTGTAGAGCGTTGGCAAAAGGTTCTACCGCAGCTAACAGAAGCAACCGAACAGCAGGAAGTCAGATCATTAATTGCAGACGCCATGAAGCACATGACGCCCGCGCAATTAAAATCAGTCAAGACAAGCGCCGTGGCTGTAAATAACGCTGCGGCTGTTAAAACCAAACCGGCCGACAAATCCGGCGGCATCAACGTGCATGTTTCACTGTCAGATGCGCTCAAGAGCCAGGCCAACCCCGATGATCTGGTATTCATCTATGCGAAGGCGCTTTCCGGCCCGCCAATGCCGCTTGCCGCTGCGAAAAAGCGGGTCAAGGACTTACCTGTGGACATTGTTCTGGATGACAGTATGGCGATGATGCCTACGATGAAATTATCTGATTTTTCAGAAGTAGTCGTCGGCGCAAGGATCTCCAAGAGCGGTCGCCCAATAGCGCAGGACGGCGATTTATACACAGAAAAGAAACCGGTCAGGGCGGGCGACAGGATTCAGCTGGATATTGATTCAGTGAAAGGTCAGGCGCCAACGACAAATGCGACTAAACAAGCAGTAAAGCAACCGCCAGCCAGTCCGCAAAACAAAGCAGCGGTTGGCTCCGGCGTCAAGGTCAGCGTAGCGCTTTCGAAAGAACTGAAGGATCAGGCTAGCCCGGATGATCTGGTGTTTATTTACGCCAAGGCGCTTTCAGGCCCGCCCATGCCCCTGGCGGCTGCTAAAAAACGCGTCAGTGATTTGCCCGTTATGCTAACGCTGGATGACAGCATGGCGATGATCCCCGCGATGAAAATATCCGCCTTCCCGGAAGTTGTAGTGGGCGCCAGAGTATCAAAAAGCGGCCAGCCCATCGCGCAAAACGGCGACCTGTTCAGTGAGAAAAAGCCGGTAAAACTGGGCGAGACGGTTGAGCTAATGATTGACTCTGTGGTTAAGAAATGATTCTAATCAGTGCGCCCGCTCATATGCTTTATTTTACATGAGTAAATGGAAGTACGGGAAAGAGAGTTAAGCAGACCATGGCAAAATCCGTCCCCTGACAAAGAGCCTATGTGCTTTTTTGCGCATTAAATACATTGGGAATATGTTCGATGCGTTTTAATAGGAAATCAATCTGATCGGCAGAATTAATCTCAATCAGAAACTCCATGGTTACTGACTGGTCGGCTGTATCCGTTTCGGTGCTTGCCTTGAGCACATTGATCTGTGTTTGATTAAACAGTGTGGTGATGTCCTGTAAAAGGCCTTGCCGGTCAAACGCATCAATATGAATCGGAATGCGCACCTTGTTGGTTTGTTCTCCCCATTCAAGTTCCAGAATATGATGATCATTGTGTATGTTTGAAAGTTTCGGGCAACTGGCGCGATGCACCATGATGGAAGAATCTTCCTGATAAACACCCACAATCCGGTCGCCTATTTTGGGTTTGCAACAGCTGGCGGTGATAATTTTATGCGCGCCCACGCCGGACAGATATTTACCTGAAATTAATTGCGTATTGTCAACATCCTTGTAGTGGCTTCTGAACCAGCTCCTTATTGCAGTGATCGCTTTGGCTGTGGTAACGGCTTTCTTGCGGTGGCTTAACCAGTTCAGATTCGGTCTGGCGTTCGGGTCAGTGAGGATTTCAACATGTTCACCGGAATTTAAAGGATAGCTAAGAGGCACTCGAAGGCCATTGACTTTTGCGCCATTACAGTGATTGCCTATTTCGGTATGCACAAAATAGGCAAAATCCAGCGCAGTGGCTCCGCGAGGCAAGTCCATCACGGCTCCTTTCGGCGTGAGCACCAGAACCCGGTCATTAAAAAAATCGGTTTTGAATTCTTCCAGTAGAATTTCGTCGTCTGACTGATTTTCCAGTAAGCGGCGTAAGGTCGCAATGGTTTTTTCCATCGCAATGTCCTGGCTACTGCCTTCCTTGTAACGCCAGTGTGCAGCGATGCCATGCTCTGCGAATTCCTGCATTTCATGAGTGCGTATCTGAATTTCAATGATCTGTTGTTGTGGTCCCAGGATGGCGGTATGAATGGATTGATAGCCATTTTCCTTGGGGCTCGCGATATAGTCGTCAAACTCCTGTGGTAAATGCTTCCAGAGTCCATGGATCAGACCCAGCACCAGATAACATTGCGGAACCGTTTCAACGACAACCCGCACCGCGAGCAGGTCGGCCAGCTGGTTTACCTGTTGATTCTTACGCTGCATCTTTTTCCAGATACTGTACAGATGTTTGGCGCGTCCATAAGCATTTGCTTGTATCTTTTCATTTTCAAGTATCTGTAAAAGCCGCTTGACGAAATTGTTAATGTAGATTTCACGCTGTATACGGTTTGCGTCCATGGATTTGGCGATTGACATGTACTGTTCAGGCTCAAGATACCTGAAGGCAAGATCCTCCATTTCCCATTTTAATTCGCCAATGCCGAGCCGGTTAGCCAATGGAGAAAAAATATCCAGCGTTTCTCGCGCTACACTTTGCTGTAATGCCTTTGGTTCATGCGCCAGTCCGCGCAGGCGTTGCACACGGTACGCCAGTCTGATCAACACCGCACGCACGTCATCAACAGTGGCGAGCAGCATTTTGCGCAAAGCCTCGACCTGGCCAGGCTCATCTTCCAATGTTTCTGCGGCCGCCTTGAACGTATTCATCCAGTGAACATGTTTAACCAGATTGGCGATACTTTCGTTGAATTCCTGTTCAATCTGTAAAGGGTTTAGTTTTTCTCGCAGCCTTGGGTCGCCAAGTAATGCAGCAATGATGGTTTGCGCATCAACGCCAAGGTCTTTCAAAGTGATTACAACATCGGCCGAGGACGGCCTGCTGTCATTTTGATCTTGAGCTTCCGCAACGTAAGCCAGCGCATGATCGAGTTGTTCCCTGGCGGTTGTATCATTGATATCCGCAATTAAAATATGCTTCAGGTCTTCAAAATCCTGATACGCATGTTCGCCGTTAAATTTACTGTGTTTCATGGGTCGATTGCTGCTACGTTGAAATACATTTC
>JANTHA010000162.1 GCA_024762625.1 Thiotrichaceae bacterium | reverse complement strand
TTCCGATGATCGCCCTTCCTTTTTCGATCATGACTGTCATGGGATTTTCCATGATGCTTTTTTCGGTCTTTATGATGATGACCATACGGTCCGTGGTATCGGGAATGGCCTCTGTGGCGACCGCCACGGGTATGATAAACGTGGGGTCTTCTGGTGAAATGACGATTAAAGCCATAGGGATTATATCCATATCGCGGATAGCCATGATGACTGTAAAACGGGTAGTAAAAATGAGAACGATTATTGTAATGATAGGGCGCATAAGCGGAAGCTGAATACGAACCGCTGGTAAAACAGGCGCTCAAACCCGTTGACAAGGCGCCAATTAGCAGTAAACGTGGTAACAATCGTAATGAAATCAATTTAATCATGTGTACACCTTTCATAATGAATAACGATACAACTGCCTTGCCAAAATATCTTTCTCTCTAATAGATAGTATAGACTACGAAATCAATAACAAATCAGTTTCACCCGGCATCTCGACGCTGTACCGAAGCCAGCGCACCGCGTAGTATGTTCAGTTCCTCTGCTGTCAATTCGGCGCGATCAAACAGGCGACGAAATTTAAGCATGATATCTCCTGGATGATTCTTGATAATAAACCCGCTTTCGCTCAGGGTTTCTTCCAGATGCTGATAAAACAACTCGCGCTCCCGAACGCTTGGCGGCTCGCTGATAAAAAAATCATCGTTCGACTGACCGGACTCTGTCTGTTTAAGGATTTCATAGCACAATATTTGCACGGCGGCGGCCAGATTCAATGAACTATAATAGGGATGGGTCGGTATTGACACGCGGTAGTTCGCCAGTTTCAGGTCTTCATTGGAAAGCCCCATTCTCTCCGGTCCGAACAGCAGCGCAACCTGACCCTTGGTTGCGCCGCAACATAAAGCGCTGGCGCATTGTTCCGGATTCATAGCAGGCAAATCATAACTGCGCTCGCGAGCGGTGCTGGCCACGACCACCCGGCAATCGCGGAGCGCATCATAAAGAGATGTGTAAACACTTGCTTTTTCCAGAATATCGCCTGCGCCAGCCGCCATTTTAGTCGCTTCCGTGGACGGAAAATCACGCGGCTCAACCAGCGCCATGTCAGTCAGTCCCATGGTTTTCATAGCGCGTGCCGCCGAGCCGATATTACCGGGGTGAAAGGTACGCACCAGAACGATACGAATATTGTTTAGCCTATCGTTGAGCATAAAAAACTTCATCCATACAAAGCGAATCAAAATCGCCACCTTGCAGGGATTGAATGGCAAAATCAACACAATTTCTTAGGTGTTCAGGTCATTCATCAGGTTATTAATTAATGCCATTAATATAGAAATGACGCAAACAAGAAGGTATGCTGAGTCATCAAAAACGTATCATCATCCCAACAAATTATATACCGGTTTTTGGAGAAACAAACTCATGCCAACATCTAGCACCGAAGAAATCGTCAAATTACTCATTGCATCATGTCCCAAATTTTGCGCCGCACTCACCCAGGATGAAGTCGCCACCTTTGTGCGTTTCACTAAAGAAGTCGAAGCAAAACCAAATGAAATTATTGCCGATATAGGAAAAATCAGCGATGAATTTTATCTGGTTCTGGACGGAGCAATCAAACTGATGAGCATTGACGGCGACAAGGAACTGGAGATTGGACGCATCGAAGCCGGTTGTCTTGCCGGTGAAATGTCCTTTTTTGATCGTCAGCCGCGATCTATCCGCTTACGCGCAGACAAGAAAAAAAGTGTTCGCGTACTTGCCATAACCCGGCCAATGTATAAACGTTTATGTTTTCAACATCCGTACATTGCCGTCAATTTACTTGAATTTGTCATAATGAGTCTGGACAAACTGATTCGCAACAGTTCGAAAGACATGACGACCTTGTATAAGCTTGTAACTGGGATCGGTTATCGTTAAGGATGCCTCTATTAACATGTCTTTCAATGATTCGTCCTCTATATCAGAAACTAAATCAGGAACTAAACATATGCCAACACTACTCATCACTGGCGCAAACCGAGGCATTGGACTGGAGCTCTGTAAACAATATCTGGATCAGGGCTGGGAGGTACACGCCTGTTGCCGCAAACCGGAAAAAGCCAGCCAATTGAATAAACTGGCGAATAAAAACAAGCAACTTCATGTTCATGAACTCGAAGTGACCAATGAAAAACAAATGGACGCCTTGAAAAAAACGCTTAAAGACAAGCCGATCGATATTTTACTGAACAATGCAGGCGTTCACGCCCTGGGCGCATCACAATTTGGAAAAACCGATAACAAGGCCTGGGAAGAAGCGGTGGCGGTTAATCTGCTTGCGCCCATGAAAATGATGGAGCATTTTGTGAACAATGTCGCCATCAGCGATAAAAAAATCATCGCCAGCATCAGCAGCAAGATGGGCAGTATTGAGGATAATTCTTCCGGCGGCTCCTATGCCTACCGCGCCACCAAGGCGGCGCTAAACGCAGTCATGGTCAGCGCTGCGCATGATTTACGCCATCTGGGCATTATTGCGCTCATTCTGCATCCCGGCTGGGTGCGCACCGACATGGGTGGGCCGAACGGTGAAATTTCTGTTAAAGAATCCGCCCGGAATTTACGTAAAATTCTGGATGAATGCACACTCGAAGACAGCGGCAAGTTTTTTGATATTGATGGCGCCATTATTCCATGGTAAGAGCAAATCAAGGTAAGATCAAAAAATGCATCATCAATAGGGTCTGACGCCCTGGAAATTACCCGGTGGGTTATAACTGCACACCCAGGTTTGTGACTTATCAGCACAGATTTTAACGGCGCAACCCACCTCGGTGGTGTCTTTCCAGACAACCTGCGTGTAATGGCCGCATTTTTTACCGGGCTGACAACGGTTGCGCTGATAGTCGAACCAACGTTCTTCATCAGTCCAGGCTTTTACCACATTCTGAATCGTAATCGGCAGCTGTTCTGTTCTTCCATCCGACCAACGCAAGGCGCTTGCACGGTAGAGGTTCTCGCCATACGGCGGCATTCCACTCCGGTGTCTGATCTGGCAATGTGACCCGGAGCCCAGATGATCGGCCCATTGTTGAGAGTATTCAGCTAGTTTAGCTGACCATTTCAAAGGCGTCAGTCCTCGCTTTTGTCTAATCCAGTTGTGCGCTTCCAGAACGCCCTTGAAGCGTTGCGCATTACTTATGTTCGCATCTTTATACTGTGGACGAATACCTTCAGACGGTTTGACTGGCTTAAGTACATTATCTGTTTTGTTGTCGGCCTTGGAAAGAACAGGGATATGTTGTTCGCCAGGTTCATTTGCCCTATTTGTCATTGAGGACGCCGTGTTTTCAGGGGACGCTTCAACAGGCTCCACATACTCGCCGCGATGCTCCATCGACGCCACTTCTATGTTAAGTTGCGCTTCGGGTATTTTAAGCTGCGCCTCGTGTTGACTAACCATAGGCTGCGTTTCATTCATGCTACAAGCGGATAAGATTGTCAACATAGTCAAAAATAACAGCAATGACAATGACGAAAAAAACGATATTATTATTTTCATGAGAATAGTTTTTTGGGTTTGTGTTTTTATTTTGTAAAAAACACCGTATCATTTTTTCAGACAGAATTTAAGATTTCTACGCTAAACGGTCTATTCATCATCATTAATTTACAGATTTAGCGATTTAGCGGATGATGATTTTGCCTTTTTCAAGTTTAAATTCAAAGGAAGGTTTTTCCATCTTTTGTACAAGTGATTTTAGATTGTTTTTGACACTGTTATCGACATGATCAGTTGATCCGGAGACGGCGTCGACTTGTCCCATTTGTTTGATAAAACGGTACATATTCTTGGCCAACCGGACGCTGCCGCGCCCCAGGATATATTCAGTAACATTCAGTTTTTTATAGGCATTTTGTGCGCCAGACAAATCTAATCCCATTTGTCCTTGCAAGCTTGACTGTTGTTTTCCTTCTTGAGTCATTAGTTTAAATTGTATGAACTGCTGATTCTGATCGCCAGTAGCTGATAAGGCTGATTGTTTTTCGGACGCCGGTGGAAATAATCGTCGGCTGACAAGCAGTGGAAATTGCTTGTATTTCTGCTGCAACTGATTGTTAAGAGACCAAATCCTGTCCTGTCCTTCCGGTAATTCCCCGCTTTCCTCCAACGCCCATTGAATCTGCTGCGCCAGGTTATCCATCTCCGACTTACTTTCAGAAATGCTAATCAAACCCGGAATAGACAGATTTTCAATGCTAATGCGCAGCGTTGCCTGATCCACGGGTATACGATTGCTTTTGTCCTGAATCGTTTTAATCCGCATGTCAAATAACAGATTAATGAATTCATCATGCTTGCCGGATGTTTGAATCGCCACATCGCCGTTAACATCCAGTAACGCGATTTTACCTAACCGTGGGTGCGATAGAACAAATTCAGGGATGCTTAGATGTGAAACGCCCGGTTGGAAAAGCGGTGTGATGTTTTTTTCATGCTGATAATTGAATCGTATTTCATCGCTGTTTAAATGGAACAAACCAGGATTTAAATTCAGTTTGCTGATAAACCCTTCCCCATGATTGGCTCCGGAATCCAGGTCATAAACACCATTCAACATTGTTACACCTGCATCTGCCTGCAGAGAAAAACGGTAATGAGCCTGCTTGTCAAAATCCACCATGATCATGGCCTCAGGCCAACCATCGGGAAACAGATTATTCAGAGTTTCCCTTTGCGATAATTCCAGTTTCGTCTGATTAATGCTCAAGCGCCAACGCGTAGACGCCAGATCAACACCCTTTCCGGATATAAACAAAGGCCCATTAAGTAGTGACGCATCAAGATAAATGTCGCCAAGCATCTCATTGATCGCCGTTACATCTGAATACAGTCGTAATCGCGCCTTGCCGCCAAAGGGTAAGTTATCAAATTCCAGCAATTCAGCACGGAACAGTTTTTCACCCGGCGCTTGATTCAGATCATGCAAATATTTTTTCAACTGAATTTGTGCATCTGCTCCAAAGTACCAACCCGAAGCTCCCCAGAATAGAATCAGCAACAGAATCAGAATAAAAAGAGATGACAAACTTTTTTTCATTTAATTTAAATGCACTGTATTTTTTAGGATTAAAAACGACCAGTTATCTTAAGGGCAACTGTATTCATAAAAATTATTTAAAAACAGATAGATATAAAATGCTCACATATGGTGATTTATATCACAAAAATACTTGTCAAATGTACTATTATAAAAACCGCGCATATAAATAATTAAGCATGA
>JANTHA010000161.1 GCA_024762625.1 Thiotrichaceae bacterium | reverse complement strand
AAAAGTTATAATTTTCCTGTATTTATGCGCCAGTTTTAAAATTTAGCAACATATATTAATCACTAAAACAATAATAAGAAGCGTAACGAATTAAATACGTCTTTTGATTATTTGGAAGGGATTAGATTTGTCAGTAATAAAGAATGATTCAATCATTGTCAAAAACAATGACTGGAATGATATCATCGAGCAGTATGATCTTCAGAATCAGGACAGAGAGATTCTGATCCATCAAAAAAAAGTTACGCAACAAACAACAAAAACTGCAAGCGTAACTCACCGTTCTTTCTGGCCCCAACGCGGGCTTATGTTTGTTGGACTCGTGGCTCTTCTAGGCAATGTGCCCGTTAGCTCCCATTTGCTTGAACCTCAGGACAGCTCCAGCAAAAGTTTTGAGATTGCATTGAATAAAACTACTCATAGCGCCCATTTAATTAACGAACAAACAACTACGGCTGAAGTTGATCTTGAGCAAACTATTAATAAAACATCATCCGTAGCGCTCCAACATAAGCGCGCAAACGAGCTTGAGCCTCCACAAGAACTTGAACTGCCATCCCGGGCGCTTGAAACATACGCAGGGCATACAAATGTTGTCGCTAACGGCAATTGGAAAACCTATCACGTTAAATCATACGACAACCTAACCAATATTTTTTATAAACTGGGCCATCAGAAATCACTCAAAGTTCTCCAGAAAAACCCAAAAATTGCAAAAGCGCTTAAGAAAATCAAGAAAAACAGCATCGCCAGAGCCAAGTCCGTTAATGGAAAACTGGCTGAACTAATTTTCACATCAGACAATAATAGCTATATCCTCACCTCCACAGACGATGGCTATCATGGAACCTGGAAAAAGAATATTTTTGAAGTACGCCAGGCGCGGGCCAACTTTACGATCAACAATGGATTGTTTTTTGATGGCAGAAAGGCGGGCGTTAGCGACAAAATCGTCAAACAGATTGTGAAAGTATTTGACTGGGACATTGATTTTTCTCACGACATCAGGATAGGCGACAATATCACCGCCGTGTTTGAAGAAATCTATCACGATGGCGACAAGATTGATAGCGGGCATTTACTGGCAGCGGAATTTATCAATAAAGGTCATGTGCATCGCGCCATACGCTACACCTTTAAAAATGGTAAAGCAGATTATTTTACGCCTCAGGGTCGCGAAATGAAAAAGGCGTTCATACGCACGCCTATAGCACATGCGCGCGTATCCTCGCATTTTAACCCAGGGCGCTTCCATCCTGTTTTACACAAACTCAGGGCGCATAAAGGTACCGATTTCGCCGCACGCACCGGAACAGCCATCATGGCGACAGGAAACGGCACAATCAAGTTCATTGGTAGAAAAGGCGGTTATGGGCGCATGGTCATCATTTCACACCGCGAAGGCTATGAAACGCGCTACGGCCACATGTCTCGCTACGCCAAGGGACTAAAGGCTGGCGACAAAATTTACCAGGGCGATGTCATAGGCTACGTTGGCAGATCAGGCCTTGCCACAGGACCGCATTTGCATTATGAATTCCGCCGTAATGGCAAGGCTGTCAATCCCATGACGGTTTCACTGCCTAACAGCATGTCCCTGGATCGCAAGGAATTAGCAGATTTCCGGAATCATGCAATTAATTTGGTTTTACAGTTAAATGTATTACATCGCTTTGCCAAAGCCAAAATTGATATCAACAGCGCCTTCGGTGGCTAATTCGGCAACCGTTATTTATTGCTGCGAAATAACACAACAACCATGTTGTCAGAATCAGGATCGACTGATTATTTTTTAGGACTCATGTCCGGCACCAGCATGGATGGCATTGATGCTGTTATTGTTAACTTCACGAAGACCAAAAGCAGCTTGGTTTGCTCTCACTTCCATCCATTGCCTGAATCAATTCAAGAATCACTTGGCAATATCATAGCCCCTGATTGGAAAGGATCCTTACAAACAATCGGCATACTCAATCAACAACTTGGGAAGCTATTCGCCGAAGCCGCCAACGCATTAATAAAAAAATCAGGACTTGAAACAGAACAAATCCGCGCGATTGGAAGCCACGGGCAAACCGTCTGGCATCAACCTGAAGGAGAACATTGCTTTAGTATGCAATTGGGCGACGCTAACCAGATAAGTGAACTCACCAACATTACAACCGTAGCCGACTTCAGAAATCGCGACATTGCCGCCAGAGGCCAGGGAGCGCCTTTGGTTCCATCTTTTCATGCAGAACTATTCCAGCAACAAACAAACAATCGCATCATTTTAAATATAGGCGGAATCGCCAACATTACTTTGCTACCATGCAACGACCAAGCATCCGGTTACGACACTGGCCCAGGCAATGCATTGATGGATGACTGGATAAGAAAACATAAAAACAAGCAATATGACAAAAACGGAGCCTGGGCGCAAAGCGGTACAGTCAACCATAAGTTACTGAAACAACTACTTGATGATCCCTACTTTACACATCCTGCGCCTAAAAGCACCGGTAAGGAATATTTTAATCTTAAATGGCTGCATGCCAGCACAACCCTGCCGCTCAATGAAATCAAACCAGAAGATATTCAGGCAACACTGACTGAGCTTACTTCGCAAACAATTGCCAGAGAAATAAATTCAACCACCAAGAAATACCCGTCAGACTGGCGAGAACTATACATTTGTGGCGGCGGAATACATAACAACTTTCTTCTCGAACGAATACAACATCATTTACCTGGATTCATGATCCGTTCTACTGAAAAACTAGGCGTATCGCCTGACTGGATGGAAGCTATTGCCTTTGCCTGGCTCGCCAAACAAACACTGGAAGGAAAGCCAGGTAATTTACCCGCCGTCACAGGAGCAAAAGGTTATCGAATCCTTGGCGCGATTTACCCCAAATAAGCTTTTCTCTATTATTATTATATGGCCTTTAAACGTGAAAATGAGGCTATGACAGGTCTTCCCAAACTGATTGGCTCAAATAATACCCGAATCACACACAGAACAAGCATCAAAAACCTTTTTAAAAAGTTTAATAGGAATCAGTTGTTGCTCATTTATCTGGCTTGTTGAAAGTATCACTTCATATTGAGTATTTCGTCAACGGCTGGATCTGATTTCTCAGTTAAACTCTTTTCATATCGGAAAGACTGGAAGCTTCCCTATCGCGCTGTCATTGCTATAATCCTCTTATAGTTTAATAACAAACAGGATGATTATGTCGCTAACACCTTCAACCATGCTGGAGCTTGGCACCGTTGCTCCTGATTTTTCTCTACTCGAGCCTGCTACAGGAAAAACTGTATCGCTTGATGATTTCAAAGGGCAACCACTGCTGGTCGCTTTCATTTGTAACCATTGTCCCTATGTTATCCTGATTCGTGAAAAATTCACTGAATTTGCTAGAGAATACATGGATAAGGGATTACAAGTGGTCGCGATTAACGCCAATGACTACGCTAATTACCCAGACGATAGCCCCGAAAAGATGATCGAAGAAATCAAAAATGTAGGCTATACCTTCCCCTACCTGCTGGATGAGACTCAGCAAGTCGCCAAACAATACCAGGCCGCTTGTACGCCGGATTTTTTCATGTTTGACGCTGATCATAAGCTGTATTACCGAGGCCAGTTCGATAATGCACGCCCGTCAAGCGACACAAGCGAAGTAACCGGCAAGGACATGATCGCCGCCGCCGATGCATTGCTAGCAGGAAAACTTGCGCCGCAAATGCAAAAAGCCTCAATGGGCTGCAATATCAAATGGAAAGTGGGAAATGAACCCGCTTATTTTGCTTAAGCCTTTATAATAGGGAAGCCATGAAAGCCTTTCTACTCACCCGTCAGTGGCGTGATACACCACGGGGTGTGGAGTTAGTCTTCTGGGCAAGTAGCGAACGCGGCGCCATTCGCCTCGTGATTCCCGAACAAAAAGCTATCTGTTTTATTCTTAAACAGAACAAACTCAAATTACCTGCTACTGTGCAGCGAAAACCGCTCAAACTCAGGGATTTCAAACATCGACCTGTTGATGGTCTGTATTTCTCGCAACAACGCGAACTGAATCGCCTACGCGAGCATCTCGCATTTGATAAAGAGCAACTTTACGAATCTGAAATCAAGCCCGCAGACCGTTACCTGATGGAGCGTTTTATCACTGCTCCTCTCGAAATCTACGGCGACATTACACAAAAAAACGGCTATCTGGAAGTCATCAATCCGCGCATCAAGCCCATAAACTACACTCCCGATTTGCACTGGGCCTCCATCGACATCGAAACCGAAGGCCTGCGCGGCAAACTTTATTCCATTGCCGTGACGACAAGCACACAGGAACAGGTATTTATGGTGCAAAATGGCGCTCATTTGCCTGAAACCGACTTGCCGCTCATGTGGTGCAAAAATGAACGCGAAGCGCTGCAACAGTTTTTTGCCTGGATAAGAAAAACCGACCCCGATGTCATTATCGGCTGGAACGTGATTGCCTTTGACCTCGACTTCCTGGAATGGAAATGCAAACAACTTGGCGTTCCATTCGCCATGGGCAGAGGCGACAATCATGAAGCAGCGCGCTGCGCCATTCTCAAGCCACAGCAAAGCGGTCAGATGCACATCTCCCGCATACCCGGTCGCGCCGTGCTGGACGGTATCGCCAGCCTGCGCGCCGCCTTCTGGTCATTCGAAAGCTTTGCGCTGGGACATGTCGCCAAACAGCTGCTGGGACGCGACAAACTGATCAGTAAAAAAGGCGAATCCGGCTTGAGCAAACTCGAAGAAATCCGCCGCCAGTATCGAGAAGACCCGCTACAACTGGCCGAATACAACCTGGAAGACTGTCGCCTGGTTGCCGAAATTTTCGCCAGGAGCGACCTGATTAATTTTTCCATAGCGCGCGCCCGCATGACCGGCTTGGCGATAGACCGCAACGGCGGCTCCGCCGCAGCCTTTGATTACCTCTACCTGCCGCGCCTGCACCGTCATGGTTTTGTAGCGCCGGATGTCGGCAGCCACCCTGACAAACAACATAGTCCCGGCGGTTTCGTCATGGAGTCGCAACCGGGGCTGTATGACAATGTGCTGGTTCTGGACTTCAAAAGCCTGTATCCAAGCATCATTCGCACCTTCAAAATCGATCCGCTGGGACTGATTGTCAAAAATGACGCAGAAGCAGGCATTCCTGGTTTTCTGGGCGCCGAATTCTCCCGCAACACCCACATTTTGCCCGGCATTGTCAGTCAACTATGGGAGGAGCGCGATGCCGCCAAACACGCTAACAATCAACCGCTTTCCCATGCAATCAAGATCATCATGAACTC
>JANTHA010000160.1 GCA_024762625.1 Thiotrichaceae bacterium | reverse complement strand
CTTATTGGAATAATGGTCTGCAAGAAGCTGCCCAGATTTACATTAAATTAATAGAATTGGAGCCAGACGTGCTTGAGCACAAGGGCGAATTAGGGAATGTTTACTGGCGCCAGGGATATCCAAAAAAGGCTGCCGAATTGTATTCAGAAATTGCTATCCCAATGATAAATGAAGGCAATGGGGAAAGAGTGGCGAATATGATAGGGTTTATAGGTCTTTTCTACCCGAGCAGGGCGGCAGAGATCAATAAGCGATTGCAGGCGTATAAAAACAAGGGAGATAACTCACAGTAGGGTCATCCCGGCACATCCATGAGTAAAAAGTAAAATGGCGAAGAGTGACTTACATAGAGATTATATTCTTGAACTGGAGAGCGAACTCGAAGAGTTTGAGAAAAGAGCGGATACTTCTACGAGGCGCCTACAGCTCCTTGTTTATCCGGCTATGGTTGCTTTTGTCATATTGTCAGCGTTTGGTTTTTATCTGATTTATTCATTAACATCGGATGTTAACCGGATGGCTGATACGATTATTCATATGAGTGGTTCCATTGATACCAATATGAATTCCATTTCAGGAACAATGGACCATATTTCAACAAAAATGGATAGCTTGAATGAATCAACAAAATCAATGTCAGGCAATATCGGGAGTATGACTGACAACACGGTTGAAATGGTAAAAAATATAGGGGGGCTGCGAGCGGCGACCTACGATATGGCTGCATCAACCAATCACATGCAACGCGATATGTGGAGCTTGAATAAAAACATATCGACTCCGTTAAGCGCCGTGAATAAGTTTCTACCCTGGAAGAATAGCAAGAGTTTGCCTTTTCCCGGTTCCAGGGGACCATTGCCGCCTTCATATTACGCTTACCCAATACAACAACAGGCTCCCTATATGGGAAACAATTCATTGGGTGGGATGATGTTGCCTCCGCCAGCGCCTATCAATGGAAATGTTCCTTCCTCAGACTTGCCTTCGCCAGTTGAGGAGCCTGCCGCATTGCCGCCCGTTGAACCTGAAACGGCGGTTAACCCGAATGATCAGGGTTCCCTGGTAAATACCCCTTTGTTTGAACCACAGGGTGTTGCAGCAGTTAACTAAATAGGGCGTGGTTTGAATTTATCGCGTATAAACCCCTGTTAAACCTTCTTGCCAATTTTACTCTGATAACAAAACAATCTGAGGTAGCTTTTATGAACCCCGTCAATAGAATGCATAATAGATTGGAACGCTTGCAGGAACATCTCCAGAGAGAAAATCCTGTACTGGTTTCAGTCGTGGCGCGTTTCAGAAAGTTGGATGCTATTTCGCAGAAAATTGGTTTGTTAAAAGACGATGAGTCCTACGCCACCCAAATCTCATGGTGGCCTTTAATCTCAATTCTAGGTACTTTCTCTGCGGGTAAATCCAGTTTTATAAATTCCTATCTGCGACTACCCCTGCAAGATACCGGAAATCAGGCGGTCGATGACCGATTTACGGTGGTCACTTACAGTAGCGACTCCGAAATCCGCACCTTGCCGGGTATTGCGCTGGATGGCGATCCCCGTTTCCCTTTTTACAGAATAAGCGAAGACATAGAGAGCGTCATAGAAGGAGAAGGGGCGAAAATAGATAATTATCTGCAAATGAAAGTAGCGCCCAGTGAGAAATTACGCGGCAAAATATTAATAGATTCTCCTGGTTTTGATGCGGATGAACAGCGTAAGGCGACCCTGAAAATTACCGATCATATTATAGATATATCCGACCTGGTTCTGGTTTTTTTCGACGCAAGGCATCCAGAACCCGGCGCCATGCAAGATACACTGGAACATCTGGTTGAAGGCGCGCAACGGCGCAATGACAGTAGTAAGTTTCTTTTTATTTTAAATCAGATAGATACTTCCGCCAAAGAAGATAATATGGAAGAGATAGTCGCTGCCTGGCAAAAGTCTCTGGTGCAAAGCGGCCTGAATACCGGTCACTTTTATGTGATTTTTAATAAAGACCTGGCGACTCCCGTGGCCGATAAGGCGGTCTGGGATCGCTATGTCAGTAAACACGATGAAGATTATGCGAAAATTACAAAGCGCATGGATGATATTAATAATGAGCGAGTTTACCGTATTATTGGCAGCCTCGAATCAATCAGCAACCAGATTGAGAATCAGGCTGTTCCACAGTTGAAACTGGCCTTGAAGCGCTGGAGAAAGCGCGTATTGATTACGGATGCGCTGGTTTTCATTCCGCTGCTGCTTGGCGTATTTTTCCTGACGGTTTCAGCCGGTTACTGGAATGGCTTCACGTTTAACCCGCCCTGGCTGCCTTCACTGCAGGAAAACAAGTGGTTAGGTCTGGCGCTCGGTATTTTTGTAATCTTGTTGTTTTTTCTATTACACCTGCTGATTCGCAATAAGCTGGCGTCAGGAATCGCTAAAACACTGGGAGAAGAAACTTATGGCGATTTATCAAGCGCTTTTAAAAAAAGCACCCGGTGGTGGCGTAGTTTATTCAGGAAAAATCCGGTTGGATGGAGCAGGAGGGTGAAGGCAAGACTGGATAGTATTCGAAATGATATTGATCAGTTTGTCCAGTCCCTGAATGACCAGTATGCGCATGCTTCTGTGGATGACTCCAAAAAAGACTCTTGATGTTAACTTCAAAAATCAATTATGTGGGCCTAACTTAAAGCTAATAACCATGCTGTAATCCAATAAGTGGTTATCCCATAAATAATGCGTCAGAGTCTTAGATTAGATTACTTGACGCCATTTAAAACCAATTTCACTGTTACTTTTTTCTTGCTGGAGAAATGCAAATGACCCGATCCCAACTTTTGTTTGAAAAAGCGCAAAAAACAATACCGGGTGGCGTAAACTCGCCAGTTCGCGCGTTTAAAAGTGTTGGCGGAACGCCCTTGTTTATTGAGCGGGCGCAAGGCGCTTATCTGTTTGATGTGGATGGTAATCAATACATTGACTATGTTGGCTCCTGGGGGCCAATGATAGCCGGTCATGCGAATCCGGAAGTGGTGGAAGCGGTGAAGCAGGCTGCGCAAAAGGGTTTGAGTTACGGTGCGCCGACCGAGATAGAAATTGAAATGTCAACGCGTATCTGCGAACTTGTGCCTTCAATTGAAATGGTGCGTATGGTGAGTTCAGGAACTGAAGCCACCATGTCAGCGATTCGTCTGGCGCGGGGATTTTCCGGGCGCGACAATATCGTAAAATTTGAAGGCGGGTATCATGGGCATGGCGACTCTTTGCTAGTTAAGGCGGGTTCTGGCGCTTTGACCTTTGGCGAACCGAATTCTCCCGGCGTTCCCGCCGACCTGGCAAAACATACGTTGACGCTGGATTATAATAACGCCGGGCAAGTTCGGGATTTGTTTACAAAGATGGGTGATCAGATTGCCTGTATCATTGTGGAGCCCGTCGCCGGAAACATGAATTGCGTGCCACCCGTTGAAGGCTTCCTGGAAACCTTGCGTGATGTTTGTGATGAATATGGCGCAGTGCTGATTTTCGATGAAGTCATGACGGGTTTTCGCGTGGCGCTCGATGGCGCACAAGGGTTATATGGCATTAGGCCGGATTTGACTACATTGGGAAAAATTATCGGCGGAGGCATGCCTGCAGCGGCTTTTGGCGGACGCAGGGAAATCATGGAGAAGCTTTCCCCGTTAGGGCCAGTTTATCAGGCAGGCACATTGTCAGGAAATCCTTTGGCGATGACGGCTGGTTTGAAAACGCTGGACATAATTTCCCGTGATGGATTTTATGAGGCGTTAGGCGCAAAAACAAACGCCTTTGTTGAAGGAATGCTTAACACTGCAAAAGAAAACGGCGTCGCATTAAGCGCCAATAAAGTAGGCGGCATGTTTGGCCTGTTTTTCAGCGATGAAGCGTCGATTATTAATTTTGATCAGGTGTCCGCCTGTAATATTGAACAATTCAATCGCTTCTTCCATTTGATGCTTGATTCAGGCGTAAATCTGGCGCCTTCAGCTTATGAAGCCGGTTTTTTATCTAGCGCCCATACAGAAGATGATATTGCGACAACGATTGAAAAGGCGAATCAGGCGTTTTCCCAGCTCTAAGAACAACAAGTTTCTTTAGTCGTTATTGAATAATTCTGGCATAAGTTCTTTATTCATGTTTTTTTCAAAGGCTGCTCTTGATAACGATGTACTTGGTCTGCAGATTTCATGAGTTTGTCTCATTGAGAATAAACAAAAATTACGGTTTATCGGGAACTTTTTAAAAAATTAGCACTCTCATTGTTTGAGTGCTAAAATTCGTTTTCTTTATAATAAAGCTGAATTGAAGCCAAGAACAGTCGATTGATTTTAGGGGAGCGGACATATATGACGACAAATACATTAGCGGTAAAACATTCCAGTGACGCCAAAGCAGTGGCTATTCCTGCGCCCGTTACCATGCCTGTGCTGTCAGGTAGTCTTGAAAGTTACATTCAGTCTGTTCGTGAAATACCGGTTCTCAAGAAAGCCGAGGAACAGGCTCTGGCAGTTAAGCTCAAGGAAAATAATGATCTTGAAGCGGCCAGTAAATTGATTATGCACAATCTTCGTTTTGTCATTAAGGTGGCGCGAGGTTATGGCGGCTATGGATTGCCTTTGGCAGATTTGGTTCAGGAAGGCAATGTTGGCCTGATGAAGGCGGTTAAACGGTTTGACCCAGCAGTTAATGTGCGTCTGGTTTCATTTGCGGTACATTGGATTCGTGCTGAAATACATGAATTTATTCTGAAAAACTGGAAAATTGTAAAAGTCGCAACTACCAAGGCGCAACGTAAATTATTTTTCAATTTGCGTAGCAAGAAAAAGCGGCTTGCCTGGATGAACCCCGACGAAGTGGCGGATATTGCAAAAGATCTGGGAGTCACCAGTAAAGATGTGCTGGAAATGGAAAAGCGCATGAGCGGCCAGGATATTGGTTTTGACCTGGGTTCGGATCAGGATGATGATGATCATGCTTATTCGCCGAGTCAATATTTGCCAAACGATGAAGTTGATCCCTTGCAGACAGCCGAAACAGAAGACTGGGAGAATCATACAAAGAAATTATTTAACGAGGCGCTATCAACGCTTGATGATCGCAGCAAGGACATTTTGGCGAGTCGCTGGCTTGTTGAGGAAAAAGCAACCTTGCAGGAATTGGCCGATAAATATGAGGTCTCTGCTGAACGAATCAGGCAGATAGAAAACAATGCAATTCAAAAACTGAAACTTGCGGTTGTTGAGTGAGTTGAGTGTCAAGTAGAGCAATAAACTGAGTAATAAAAATAAATAGCATATTTTAAAAGTATTAAAAAAGGCC
>JANTHA010000159.1 GCA_024762625.1 Thiotrichaceae bacterium | reverse complement strand
TCTTATGAGAGGTTACGGCACAACATAGCTCATACAGCTGGAAGAAACTCTTTATACGCAGAAAATGGACTCGTTAGAAAAGAAGTAACAAAAGAGGAGATTCTAAATACATACTGGTTTCTTCACGATCTTATTGGCGACTTGAACAAACAAATATACACAACAGAAATATTTCGCTATGAGCATTAGTGTTAACAAGGCCTTCCATCGGACGCAGTCGCTAACGCGCCTGCCCCGCTGAAGGCAACGTTGTGTACCTGAGAAAGAAAAAGGAATACTAATTGGCTAAAAGTACAATTCAATACTGGAATCCGTTGCTACCAGAAAATAACGCTAAATGGGAACCAATAGAAGGTATGGATGGGTTGGCGGAAGAATTGACGCTAGCCATAGATGAAGTATCAGGTGACTACACGAGGCTAACAAGGTTCAACCCGGGAGAGGATACAACTTCATTTGGTTCAAAGAGCCATAGTTACCCAGAAGAAATTTTCATATTGGAGGGTAAACTGTACGATGCTGCATTTGATAAATGGCTAAAGGTAGGTGACTATGCAAGCAGACCGCCCGGAGAAATTCATGGTCCGTTTAAAACAGATGTTGGCTGTTTAGTCTTAGAAATATCATATCCAAGCCAATCCACCGGAGTTTGAGGATATCCAGAATTAAAACCACAAAACCGCGCCGTTTGCAGCGTCTTGTTCAATCCCGTATTTAACGTAGAGGACGCAGAGCTTTAAGCTGAAAACCGCAGAAAAAAGCATTTTCCTTCGTGTTCCCATATCCTTAATGGTTAAATTGTCTTGTTTTTGTCATGAGGATTTGGCTGTCGTGAAACAGAAAAATGTCCAGTTTTGCATTTATTGGCTGGGCATTCTCCGCTCCGTCATGCCGGGGTGTAGACCGGCATCCATTTTCGCCACGGCAAGGTTTATAAGCATGGATTGGCCTGTGCCGTAATGATGAATTTCGGTTTTTCAGCCTCGGTTTGCCGTCTTTTATCTTCCGCATCGAAGCTTGTTAAAAATTCAAATTTGGCACATTATTATTGTTCTTGTCCTTCCGAGCTTCGAAAATGAACCGTCTCGCCGCCGAAACCAGTCCATACCTAAAGCAACACGCCGACAATCCGGTTGACTGGCATTCCTGGGACCAGGAGGCGCTGGCGCTCGCCAGGGAACAAAACAAGCCTATCCTGTTGTCCATCGGCTATTCGGCTTGTCACTGGTGCCATGTGATGGCGCATGAATCCTTTGAGAATGAGAAAACAGCCGCGTTGATGAATGATTTGTTTGTCAATATCAAGGTAGACAGGGAGGAGCGTCCCGATCTGGATAAGCTTTACCAGAGCGCGCACCAGATGTTGACGCAGCGCCCGGGCGGCTGGCCGCTAACCGTGTTTCTGACGCCACAGGACCAGATGCCTTTTTTTGCCGGAACCTATTTTCCGGACAAGCCGCGCCAAGGGATGATTTCTTTCCGGGATTTGCTTAAGCGCGTGGATGCGTTGTTCAGGGAGCGTCAGAATGATATTGCTCGTCAAAACGAATCGCTGGCCGGAGCGCTTGAGAGTCTTTACACGCCGCCGTCATCTGAGGCGAAACTGGTCAGTGCGCCGCTGGATCAGGCGCGCAACCAGTTGGCGAAACAGTTTGATGAGAAGCAGGGCGGCTTTGGCGTAGCGCCGAAATTTCCGCATACATCGTTCATCGAGCGTTTAATGCGCCATGCATTTTCTGTTGGTCAGGAAGGCGTCCGAGATGAGAAGGCGCTTGCCATGGCCACGTTCACGCTGGAGAAAATGGCGCGCGGCGGCGTGAATGACCAACTAGGCGGCGGCTTTTTCCGCTATTCGACCGATGATGCGTGGTTGATTCCCCATTTTGAGAAAATGCTTTACGATAATGGCGCATTGCTGGCGGAATATGCGCAGGCAAGCGCGGCGCTTGATAGTCGCCTGTTTAAACGGGTTTGCCGCGAAACCGCCAACTGGGCGATGCGCGAGATGCAGTCGGCTCAAACAAAAGAGCAGGGTGGTTATTTTTCCAGTCTGGATGCGGATTCGCCGGATGATCAGGGGCAAACCCACGAAGGCCTGTTTTATGTCTGGACGCCTGAGCAGTTGCGCGCAGCGCTTGCTGATGGCTCTGAAAAGAATGAGCAATATGAGGTATTTGCACGCCGTTACGGACTGGATAAAAAAGCCAACTTTGAAGGCAAATGGCATTTGTATATCAGCGCCGATATGGATGAGCTGGCTCGGCAGTTCGCTAAAAGCAAGGCGGAGATTACTGATCTACTGGATTCGGCCAGGGAGCGATTGCTGGCGGCTCGACAGCAGCGGATTCCACCGGGTCGCGACGACAAGATACTGATTTCATGGAACGCGCTGATGATTCGCGGCATGGCGCTCGCGGCGCGTTATCTGGATCAGCCGGAATATGCTGAAAGCGCGACCCGCGCGGTCGATTTCATACGCAATACGATGTGGCGCGATGGCCGTCTGCTGGCGACCTGCAAGGATGGCAAGGCGCATCTAAACGCCTATCTGGATGATTACGCCTTTTTGCTGGACGCCTTGCTGGAACTGCTGCAAACGCGCTGGCGCACTGACGATCTGAGCTTTGCCATAGCGCTTGCAGACGCGCTGCTGGCGCAGTTTGAGGATTCAGAGCAGGGCGGTTTCTGGTTTACCGCACATGATCACGAACAACTGATTCAGCGCATCAAGACCTATGCCGATGATGCGTTGCCCAATGGCAACGGCGTGGCCGCGTTTGCCTTGCAACGCCTTGGCTATCTGCTCGGAGAAACGCGTTATCTGGACGCTGCCGAGCGCGCCTTGAAAAACGCCTGGGCGGGGATCAACCAATCGCCGATGGCGCATTGCGCCATGCTCAAGGCGCTGGAAGAGCACCTGGATGCGTCGCAAACCGTGATTATTCGCGGCGCAGAGCAGTCGCTGGCAAAATTGCAGGGCGAGGTCAGTCATCGCTACCAGCCGCACCGTCAAATGTTCTTTATTCCCGATACCATAACAGACTTGCCTGACATGCTGGCGGCAAAAGCGCCACAGCAACAGCTCGTTGCTTATCTTTGCGCTGGCATGAGCTGCGCGCCGCCGGTTTATGGCGATGAAATCCTCAAAACCATATAGTAATATGGTAATACTCCCAATTAGCTCGGCTTTATGTATAATTCACACCCCCCAATGATTAGATAGGACTCTCTGATGAGCGCCAGCGAAGGTTGTACAGACGACAGTTGCGATTTGAGCAATGACCTGCCCGATATAGCCAACGAACCACATTCCGGTCCCAATGCGCCGCTAAACTGGGTGGGCATGAGTGAAATCGAAGTACCGGTTCACATGCTCAATGGCAAGGGCGAGGATATCCAGACGGTCGCCAGGGTGCAGGCTTATGTCAATTTGACCGATCCCAAGAGCAAGGGCATTCATATGTCGCGTTTGTATCTGGCGGTGGATCAGATGCTTGGCGATCATGTCTTGACGCCCGCACTGCTGCGCGAGATTGTCGAATATTTTGTTGAATCGCATGAAGGCATCAGCGACAGCGGCTATCTGGAATGCCGGCTTGAGTTCTTCGAGCGGCGCAAGTCTTTAAAAAGTAATAATACTGGCTGGAAAGCCTATCGGGTTCGCCCGATCACCTCTTTGCGTAAAGGCGTTCTGACCACCGAGCTCACCATTGAAGTCCCTTATTCTTCAACCTGTCCGTGCTCAGCGGCGCTCTCGCGCGACCTGATACAGCAGGGCTTCAAAGATAAATTTGCCGCTTCAGCCGATGCCGGCAAGGTCGATCTGGATGAGGTAATGGAATGGCTCGGTACATCACAAGGCATCTCGGCAACGCCGCACAGTCAGCGCAGCATCGCCCAGGTGCGCGTCAAGCTGTCCGACAAGGTTGAAGACCTGCCGATTTCACGCCTGATCGACCAGATTGAAAACGCACTGCAAACGCCGGTTCAGGCCGCCGTCAAGCGCGAGGATGAACAGGAGTTTGCGCGCCTTAACGCCGCCAACCTGATGTTTTGCGAAGACGCCGCGCGCCGCGTACAGGCGGAGCTGGACAAGGATGAAACGCTAACTGATTTCTGGATTCGCGTTAACCACATGGAAAGCCTGCATCCACACGATGCGGTTGCGATTGTGGTCAAGGGCGTGGAACACGGCTACCGGGATGATCCGCGTGAGTTCCCGCATTAGTCATAAGGGCATCTCTATTAATTGTCTTTTCGCCCGATTTCTGCGTTGGATGAATTTCTGCGATCCTCATGTATGACTTATACACTGCGGTTCTCAAAATCCATCCGCCTAGAACTCGAACGAAAATCCTAATTAATAGAGGTACCCATAACCCGGATCAAAACCAGGCGCCACAGCAACAGAAGACAGACTCGCCGCCGCAACGCGATAATGAGCCGCAGTCATTTTTTTCCCAGTCTTTTTTGATGTCCTGTTTCAGTTTTTCCAGGGACTGCCTGCACGCCTTAAATTGTCCCGCAATATGCGGCAATGACTTTATCAGACCTTTTTCCGAGATGGTTATGCGCGCAAATTCCGAACAGGAAGGTTCCCCGGTCAGTGCGTGGTGGGCGCAACAGAAGCCCTTATGAGGCGATATGTGGCGCTGGTAAAATGTGATCAACCTAATGGCAAGCTGGCTTTCTGGTTTTGTCTTCATACGTTATTAACAAGCAGTGATTTAATAAATTGAATCGGAAATTCTGTTCAAGCATGCATTTTACTTGTTTCGACGTCAGTTCATGTATCTGGCGAATAGTTTCACTTTTTCGTATGGATTCCTGTTCCGGGTTGGGAGTATACTTTTAGTTTATGGCTATTTTAAAAAAGTTAGTACATGTGCTCGTTTTGCTGGTGTTGTTGATTATTGTGGTGAGCTTTTTTCTGCCACAAAAACAGCATGTGGAGCGTAGCGTCGAAATATCTGCTCCTGCGGAAAAAATATATCCTTTTCTCAGTAATCCGAAATTATTTCGTCAATGGTCGCCATGGTCGCAACTTGATCCTGATATGAAAGTACAATTCATCGGGCCAGAAGCGGGAAAGGGCGCGGGAATGAAATGGCAAAGTAATAAATCGGAAGTGGGTAGCGGCAGCTGGGTTGTTACCGACGCTGTCGAAGGCGAGTCACTCAAGGTCGCGCTGGATTTTGGCGATCAGGGCAAGGCGACTTCGTTCTTTCGCCTGGTTCCCGATAATGGGAAAACAAAAGTGACATGGGGTTTTGATACCGATGCTGGCATGAACCCGATAATGCGCTGGTTTGGTTTGTTTATGGACAGAATCGTGGGCGGCGAATACCAGAAAGGCCT
>JANTHA010000158.1 GCA_024762625.1 Thiotrichaceae bacterium | reverse complement strand
TGTTGCTTTTTTGCATATTAGTAAATTATTATATTATAATTGACCTGCAAAAAATTATGTTTAAATCCTTGAAATATGGCTATATCAAGGCTTAAACCTAATTTTGGCACACTCTTTGCTTAAAAATTTATGTGTTACATATTTAACACACTAAATATGCAAAACAATTTTTAAACCCATTTTAATTTTAGACAACATGAGGTGTCTTATGAAAAGTTCAAAGAAAATTCTTACTGCTTCTATCGCTGCGGCAGTTTTATCAATTGCCACTATGCCTGCTGCTTTTGCAGAAGTATCTGCTTCTGTAGGTATTGCTAACAAATATTTATGGCGTGGTCTTGACCTTGGAAATGGCGATGCCGCCGTATCTGGCGACCTTAAATTTTCAACGGGTTCAGGTTTATACACAGGTATCTGGGGATCATCTGGCGACGCCACAAACGGTAGTGAATATGACCTATATGTAGGTTGGGGCGGAAAACTGGGCATGGTTGATGTTGATGCAAGCATTTGGTCTTACAACTATCCAAAAGTAAATATTGATCCTGGCGAACTTACAGATTTGGTGCTTTCTGCAGGCATTGGTTCGTTTAACGGAACTTTGTATGAAGCAATCCAGGGTGATGATAATAATGATTACCGTTATGTGACATTAGGTTATGATTTTGGTAAGTATAACGCTCTGGTTGGTATTCATGATTATGAAAATACAGACGGTAACCCTACTCATATCCAGCTTGGTTATAATTATAATGATAACTTGAGTTTTGGCGTGAGTCAGTTCGTAAATGATGAAGACTCAGCAGCTGGTAAAGCATTGGGCGCTGATTCTGATTTACAGTTTTTGGTGAGCTACTCTGTAGACATCAAGTAAGTATTTCCTATTTTTTTTCGGTTGTTTAATAGAAAAAATATAGTGAAATAGAATTATGCCCCGGTTTTATTAGCGAGTATTTCCGGGGCGTTTTTTCTTTGCGCCTATAGCTATTATCATTGTTTGAAACAGGGTTTTTCAAGAGTAGATCATAACTATTTTCCCCGTCCGCTGTTATATTTCACGGTGTTGTCAAAAAAGGTGTGGAAAATTGGCGCAACGGACGATAACGAACGATAGTGTTACATATACTACAGGTTCTGATCCAGCATTTAGCAAAGACGTAGATCAACGACCTTTGCAACTGATACATTTAGCTGTCCTGAAAGCTGAGTCCCTTGCAATTAAAGCTTTTCTGGACGGCATTCCGATAATCGCCAGTCGTTTACCGTTTGGCTTCTTGTCGCGCTTATTTGGCCTTTCAGTGACTTTCAGGTTTTGTTTTTCAGTCAGCTTCATTATATTTATATGCAGCTGTTGCAAAGGACTTGTGTAAGGAAAATATAAAGGACAAATTATTCTTTATTCGCGTATTGAATTGACGTGAGTGTAATGTAAAATCTCACACTCATGGTGGAGTGCAGGGAGGCTTTTTGTCTTCATTAACAGCAAGGATATGGGATTTGTCCAGTCGACTTGATCAGCTGGATTAACCGGTCGAGAGCCAGGGCAGGCTTGCGCCATCATGGTTGCGGCTCATTATGTGTTGCGCCGCGATGTGTATAAAGGGATTAATCGACCGGGAGCCAGGGAAGGCTCATTTTTTATTTATAGGGATTTTATTGACGGAAGTTTATAGAGCCCTTGATTATCTTATCAAGGACGCCCAGTAAAAATTAATCTTTGGCGTCTGTCAGGTGTTTGAAGAAAGACAAGGGCGTGTTATCGCCACTGGCTATCTTGTAATCAATCGTTACGTCTTGAAGCCTGTTTTGATCCTTTTTATTCTTTTCAGCCGTGTCGTTTTTTTGTTCTGGAAGCGGCTCATGAGCTGATTTCAGGTCGCTTTCCATTTCTTTTGTGTTCTGTGTGGATTCTCTGTCCAGAGGCGTATCATCAACCATTGGTTCCGTTTGTTTCATTACATTGCTGACAACATTGCTTGCAGTTTTTCTCACATCGGTTTCGATGTCTTTCAGGTCATCCAGCATGCGCTGCGCTTCTTCGACGCTATCGCGTAGGTCGGTGAACATATCCTGGGTGGAATTAAGCGTGTGGGAGAGCTTGACAATCTTGGTGAAATCCAGTGTTTCCAGATGCTTTTGGGTTTGTACGTTTATGCTGTGGCTTTGTTCTTCATAGCGTCGCATGCTTTCGAGGTGCTTGCGGCTTTCTTCAATATTTGCGCTAAGCTCCTGGCGCGCAATATCGGCTACCTGGAAGCTGGAATCGAATTGCTCATAAGCCTGTTCTTCGTAACCACTGAGTTCTTCATTGAAATGTTTAAGTGCTTGCTCTGCGTCTTTTTGCTGTTTTCTGAGCATTTTGAGCAACTGCGTGGATTCTCTCAAGGTTTCTTCAAGACTTTCGCTGACCTGGTCAGAAATGATGGAATTATTTTCCAGGATGGTATTTTGCTCATTATGGCGTTTGAGAAAATCCTGCATCAGCTCTTCTGACATGGCTTTCTGACGTTGCATTTTTTCCAGGCCATCCTCAACCTTGCTCAGGTTTTCATTCAATCCGCTTTGTACTTGCTGAATAGCGGATACGGTGCCTTTTAATTGTTCATCCCAGTAAGTCTGTATTTCATTCATACGATGACTCACATTGTTTGCTACTTGTTCCAGCTCGCTTTGTTGCGCCAGAGCTTTTCCCACCGTCTGACTTACTTCCTTTTCCTGGGCGCTAATGGTCTGCTGTTTGTCAGCAACGTCATTAGCCTTTTCACGTATATTCTGGACAATATGCGTGGTTTCCTTTTCCTGCTCACGAACCGTGGTAACAGCAGCAGTCAGGTGCTCTTTTTCTTTTTCGGCTTCCATGCGTAATGCTTGTAAAGCCAATCGGTCTTTACGCGCCGCCCAGCGTCCCAGAAATAAAACCAGTAAGGAGATAATCAGCGCCGATGCAACAACGCCGGCAACCACCATTTCGATAATGTGGGTCAACTGGCTTGTTTCGAGCTGTGAGGCGACTTGTGTTCCGTCATTGACTGATTGAAGCGTATCGGCGGCGTTTCCCGCCTGTTTTTTCTGTATAAATTCCTGTAGGCCAACCGCGTAAGCATTTATTGATAAAAAGCTAAAAAACAGCAATGAATAAAGTTGGAATAGGTAATGCCTGGCAAAACGTTTCATGGTAAACCTGTTGTTTAATTGTTTTTACAATAGAAAGCACCGCGTCTTGGGTTCTCTATCTACACTGGTGAATATTTAAACAGCAGTTTACAGTAAAAAGCAATTATTTATAATCGGATTTTAATGAATTTGTTATTGATTTGGAAAGTTGATCCTCGCGCCTTCTGAACGACGGCTCTGATAAAACAAGGCTTAATAAATAAGGCCCAATAAAAAAGCTCGCTGGGTAGCGAGCTTTTTTAACTTTTTAAACTACTGAAACGAAATCAGGTTTATGATTTTGGGGTAGTCTTTTGTTGAGCGGCTTCAATGCGCTTTAGCATTTCGTCAGCTTGCTTGCGTTGTGCTTCCCACATTGCCTTGAGTTGCTCGTAGTTAGGCTGGGCTGCAGGCGCTGCAACGGCAGGGTTGTAACCTGCGGGCGCGTATCCGTTTGAACCGTAAGCATTGTCGCTGGCAGTACCGTATCCGTTTCCTGCAAAGTTGCCAGCGCCGTTACCGTTTGCCGCAGCGTTAGCAGCTGTATTTCCTGAACCCTGGCTGTTACCAGTAAGGTTGCCGGCAGTATCCATGTTGGTTTTGCCTTTGCCTTTGAAGTTGATTGCGAAATCTACTTCGCCGTCAGCGTCGCCTTTACCAGTGCCCCAGCCGTTTCCGTTTACTGCGCCGTCGCCTGCAGCATTGCCTGCGCCATTAGTATTGCCAGCAGCTGTTCCGTAGCCATTGCCGTTACCGCTACCATTGTTGAATCCGTCAAACCAGTTTGCAGAAGCAGCGCCAGAGACAGCAATCAAAGCAGCGAATGTAATTGTTTGTAATTTCATGAGTCGTTTCCTTGCGATAAGTTGTATATAAAAATAAATAAGGGGTTTATGTTCGAAGATTCAAAGGGACTTAAGTTCGAATATGAGAATATACTAATATACTTCTTTGTCATTTATCAAGCATTATTTTTAATTTTTATTGAACTTTTTTGAAAATGCCTGATACACGGCGTTGCGCCGGGCTTCAGGCGTGCTCAAGAAATTGATTAAGCAGGTTGAAAAATATGTCTGGTTCATCAATATGTGGTAAATGTCCTGCATTTTTTAGGCAAACAATTTTGCTATTTGGGAATAGGGCTTTTATCAATGGGTGATCCTTTTTCTGAATATAGGGTGATTTATCGCCGCTGATAAACAGTGTTTTACCGGCAAACCGGGTATCAGGATGAATGAATCCTGCTATTTTTAAATAATTTTTGCTAATTTCGCTTAAATTACAACGCCATTGATAATTAGCTGACGAGGCTTTCTGGTTATTCCGCTTATGCCGGCGTTTCAGGTTCTTGAGCAGAAAAGCGCGTTCTGTCGGGTCTTCCACCCAGTGCTTAAGGTATTCGTCAATTTCCCGGCGTGATTCGAGCTTGTCCAGAGGAATGCTCAATAAGCCTTGCAGTGTTTTAAGATGCCAGGGCGGGTAGGGTTTGGGCGCGATATCCACCACAATCAGACGCTTGATAAGATCGCCATGCGACAGTGCGAGAGTCATTGCAACCTTGCCTCCCATCGAATGCCCTAATAGATGAAAGGAGGCTATATTCTCGTGTAGTGCGACTTGCCTCACATCTTCGGACATTTCACGGTAACTCATGCCTTTCACATGGGGTGAATCGCCATGGTTGCGTAAATCCAGTGCGTATACCGGTCTTTTTATTGAAAGTCGTTGAGCCTGGCTTCTCCAGTTATCCAGTGAACCCAGTAGCCCATGCAGGATAAGCAGGGGCGTTTTTTGTCTTGCTTTTTCGTCTTCGGGCGTAAATTTTTTATAGTTCAGCAACATGGCGATAAATGAACTGGCTAGAAATTCAGCCCTATGTTTTTGCTTTGATCAAGAATGGCTTTACGTTCAATATCGCTCAAGCCCGCAATGTCAAAATAAATTTTATGCGATACATCTTTGATGCCACAAAAGGACAAGGTGCCATCGGTTACGGTGCGATGAATGAGCTCCAGTGCTTCATTATCCTTGAAATATTGTTCAGAGCCGCCGGCGGTAATCATTACCAGCGCTTTTTTATGTTTGAGTAAACCTTTTACGCCTTCGCTGGAATACTCAAACGCCAGCCCATTAGTCAGCACCACATCGAACCAGCCTTTGAGCATGGCGGGTCGCTCAAACCACCATAATGGGTAAATGAAAACCAGGCTTTCGGCCCACAATAGTTCGTCTTGCTCC
>JANTHA010000157.1 GCA_024762625.1 Thiotrichaceae bacterium | reverse complement strand
CAGTCACACGTATACCCTTTCCGGTATTTAATACCGTTTTTGGCGTTGAATAATAGCTAAAGGTGATTTCGGGCAGGCTTTTGTCAAGTACAACTTCGGATTCATTAATATTAACAGGAGACTGGCTTTGTCCGTTTTTACACAATTGATAGGCCTCGGACAAATCTCCCCAGTGATCAGGCCCTGTTTTTCCCTTATAGCTCCAGCTTACATCGTTTGCATACCCATGGCCTGCAAAAGATAAAATCATACAAAAAAACACTGTTTTTTTCATTACCAGTCCGCCTCTCTGCTTTGTCGCCGCCAACTCATTTATCCCGCTATTTCATTGCCTCGCATGTAAAAATCAGTCATATTCTGCTTTGGGCTGACATGGCTTATACGACTTACAGCGCTCGTTCTGGCAAAAGATAAACAGGCTAATTAATTATGTTTCTTGACGCATTCTACATATATATAGATCATTTGAATTTTACATAGGTTAAATCTGAAAAAAACACTCCCCAAATATAAGCTAATCATGTATTCTCCGCACTATTTTAGTGCTTTCACTTTGGTGTAACACTATTTCCTAATATCTTTCCTAATATTTTTTTTCCTACTATCACAAAGAAACAGAGGTAGCTGATGAAACTGATAAGCGCCATTATTAAACCTTACAAACTGGATGATGTGCGCGATGCGCTTTCCGAAATAGGCATCCATGGTCTGACAGTTACCGAAGTTAAAGGCTTTGGTCGCCAAAAGGGCCATACCGAACTTTATCGCGGCGCAGAATATGTGGTTGATTTTTTACCCAAGGTAAAACTGGAAACAGCAGTGTCCGATGAAAATCTGGATCAGGCTATCGAAGCGATTATTCAGGCCGCCAATACCGGAAAAATTGGCGATGGCAAAATTTTTGTAACAAAGATTGAGCAAACGATTCGTATCCGCACCGGCGAAACCGGCAAGGAGGCTTTGTAAATGGCAACGCCCTGGATTCACCGTCTGCAATCTAAATCCTTGCTTTTTTACGTTACCATCCTTTTTTCCTTTTTTCCTTCATTGGTTCACGCAAGTGAACTACATGGCGGCAATACCGCATGGATTCTTACGTCCACTGCACTCGTCCTGTTCATGTCTCTGCCTGGTCTTGCGCTATTTTACGGTGGCCTGGTCAGGAGCAAAAACGTCCTTTCCATCCTGATGCAATGTTTTTCGATTGCGGGCATAGTCACCATTCTCTGGCTGATCATTGGCTACAGCATTGCCTTTGATGAGGGCAATCCCTATTTCGGCGGATTTGGCAAAGTATTGTTTAACGGCGTGACAGAAAGCGCGCTTTCCGGCGATATTCCAGAGTCTCTTTTCGCCCTATTCCAGATGACCTTCGCCATCATAACGCCCGCCCTGATTATTGGCGGCTTTGCGGAACGCACCCGTTTCTCAGCCGTTCTACTGTTCTCCGCATTATGGCTGATCCTGGTGTATGCGCCTGTTACCCACTGGGTCTGGGGTGGCGGCTGGTTACAGGAGATGGGTTTAATGGACTTTGCGGGCGGCACTGTGGTACACGTTACCGCTGGCGTAGCTGCTTTACTTGCCGCCATCATGATTGGCCCCAGAAAAAAGTTTGGCCAATCAGCAACCACGCCGCATAACATGACCATGACTATCACAGGCGCAGGGATGCTCTGGGTAGGCTGGTTCGGTTTTAACGGCGGCAGCGCTCTGGCCGCTAACGGCGATGCCGCCATGGCGATGCTGGCGACACATATCTCGGCCGCGACTGGCGCGATCACCTGGATGTTCTACGAGTGGATTAAATTTGGCAAACCGACCGCGCTGGGAACCGTTACCGGCATGGTGGCAGGTCTTGGCACCATCACGCCCGCATCGGGTTTTGTTGGTCCCGCAGGCGCGCTTGTGATAGGTTTTATTGCAGGCATTGTCTGTTTTAACGCTGTTATTATTATCAAACAGAAATGGAAAATTGATGACTCGCTGGATGTTTTTCCGGTTCATGGCGTCGGAGGCATTATTGGCACACTGATGGCCGCCGTGTTTGCATCCACCGAACTCGGCATATTCAGTGGACAAGGCTTCGCCAAGGAAAGCATCACCACCATTAGCGAACAACTGGGCGTACAGGCAATCGGCGTTGCTGCTACCTTTATCTATACTGCCATTGTTTCTTATATCCTGTTCAAACTGGTTGGCGCCATTACTGGCTTGCGCGTTGATCCTGACGAAGAAACACAGGGCATCGACATTATTGACCATGAAGAGCGCGGTTACGATTTGTAATTTATGAGATTAATGCTTAAACAGTTTACACCCTGAACCTTATTAATTGTTCTGAACCTGGGAGTGAATCAGCGCTGATTCACTCCATTTTTTTGTCTATCCCAAGCTCATCGCCCACCCTGATCCTACCCTGTTGCTGGTGGATCACATTCATCCCGAAAAAAACTTTATGGCCCTGTTTGCGATAGGTTGACAAGGTTGCTATCGGTTCAGCGCCTGAGCGCTCGCCAGTATCCGGATCAACCGTTGGAATCGGGCAACGCGAGCAGGGTTTGACAGCGCGCATGGGCGTATCGGCTATCATGAAGTTCTCCCAGCTATCCTCGGCATAGGGCTCACAACCGGATACTACGATATTGGGACGAAAACGGCGCATATCGACTTTTTCTACAGAGCGTTTTTGCAAGCGTATATTCAAGTCATCCAGCGAAGGTTCAGAGATTAACAGCATCGGAAAACCATCTGAAAAGCCGGTTCGATCGCCTTCTCTCGCGTATTCAAGGTCACACTGACGCACTACATCATCCGTTATATAAACCAGATGACAATCAACGCCCAAGGCTCTGGTAAGCCAACGATCACACTGATCGCCCACCAGCCTGGCCTCCACCCTATCATTCCAGATAGTAACCGGCATGGCGGCGTCACTGGCCTCAGGCACATCAAGATCACCCTGCCCCTGCATACTCAGTGTCAAATTTCCGGCATCATCCAGCGCGGTTTTGATTAGCGCCATTTTGGGTATTTTTCGCTGAGATAAAAAGTCCCCCTTTGGGGTTACCAGCATCCAGCGCCGGTCATATCTCAGTCCCATACCATCTATGTCTGATTCCTGTAAGGAAATGCCGGCGCAGGATTTGACTGGATAAACAATCAGTTCTGTAACCCTGGTCGTCAGACTCATTGCTTTGGCTTAAAACCCGCTGTCGTCAACATATAAATCACCATTTCTCGCACGCCTTCTTTAGACTGAATCGCGCTGCCGCCCAGCGGAATCATATTTCCATGCCCACGGATCACATTATTGATCATCCGGTTGAACCCTTTTTTCAGTCTTGGCTCCCAGGCGGCTTTATCAGTTATTTTCGGCGCGCCGTTGGCGCCTGTATTGTGGCAATCCGCACAGACCATGCCATAGAGCAGTTTGCCGTTACTTAGATGCCTGGCGATTTCCGCCTTGCTATGCATCTCGGGCGTTGTTTTGATATTGTCGGCGCCAACCGTGCTCAACATATATTCAACCATCAATGCATAGCGCGCTTTTGAATCTTCGGCGCTTCCACCCTGTCGCGGCATCAACCCTTTACCTTTTAAAACGCTTTCCAGCATGGCTTGCTTGCCAAACTGACGACGATCTTTCCAATCCGCCTCGTTGCCTAATCTGGGCGCGCCGTTAAAACCTGTATCATGACATTCAAAACAAACCTGCTTATACATTTTTTTACCAAACTGTAAACGCTGCTGTTTTGACAAGACGACCGGATTTCGTTTATGTTGATTTTGATGCTGAACAGACGATTTCTGATTCTCCGCCTGAGATATGCTTTGAAAGGTAAACAACGATAAAACAATGATGGGAGTGAGTACTAGCGGTATTTTTTTCATGATCAGATTCCTTTTTATCGATAAATGACTCGGGATTACATAAATTTACCCTCTTTTTAAAGATTAGTCCTAATCTTTTTCGACACATTGATTTATATCATATAATGACAGGCTTTCTTGCTAAATTAATAAACAGAACGTTTAAAGAGCAATTTAACATGACAACCACCCTTAAATTATGCCAGATTCTATTGCTAAGCATCGTTTTAAGCGCCTGCTCTCAAAGCGCTACTGATTCCAAAACAACCCAAATGCCCGAGTATTCTTTCCTCAAGAGAGAATCCGGCAGGGCATCATTTTATGCGGATAAATACCAGGGTCGACCAACTGCAAGCGGCGAATTATTCGACCAGTCCGCCAGGACAGCCGCCCACAGAACTTTACCTTTCGGCACATGGCTAAAAGTGATCAATCGGAAAAATGGCAAAAGCGTGATGGTCAGGGTCAATGATCGCGGTCCCTATATCAAAGGCAGAATCATTGACCTGTCAAAATCTGCCTTTGAAGCCATCGCCAATAAAAGGTCCGGCGTGATTAATGTAACGATCGAAATTTTGAAAGAGACTTAAGGATTTGTTGATGGCAAGACTAAACCCTCAATATTCGATGCCCGCCTGCGCCATGACGCCCTTGCGAAAAGCATGCTGCACGTCCTTTACTTCACTCACCGTATCGGCAATAGCTTCCAGCTCTTTGGGCATGCCGCGACCGGTAATGATCACAGTCTGGTCATGCGGACGACCTTGAACAGCGGCAACCACCCGATTGACATCAAGATATTTATAATTGATTGAATAAGTCAACTCATCCAGCACAATCATGAAATAACGCTCATCCTGCAATAACTTCTCTGCAACTTCCCAGGCTTTTTCAGCAGCAACCTTGTCCTGCTCAAAATTCTGGGTTTCCCAGGTGAAGCCATAGCCCATCACGTGCCAGTCAATCAGTGGATGATCCTTGAACATCAGGTATTCACCGGTATCCTCTTTGCCCTTGGTAAACTGTAATACCGCAACCCGCTTGCCATGTCCAACGGCGCGCGCCATGGTGCCAAAGGCCGAACTGCTTTTACCCTTGCCATTGCCTTTGAGCAATATCAGAATGCCGCGTTCTTCCTGCGCCTTTGCAATGCCTGCATCGACAATGCGTTTCTTCTTCGCCATGCGTTGATTATGTTTGGTTTGTTTATCCATGGTAGTCGCTCCATACGCCCCCTCCAGCATTAACCCGGGTCAAACCATGAATTAACACTGACAGCATCAGGGAATCTTGAAAAAATCGAGAAAATATCTATATATAAGACTTAGCTGTCAGTAAGTCTTTAATTCATATAATACAAGGAGGTTTAAATGTCAGAATCTGTCACCATAAAAGAAGGCCAATATGAAAAACTGGGCATTACCCATTGCGGCGTTATCCGAGGCTTTAAAGTCAATTGCGCCGGCGAGTTAAAAACACTGGATGACGGCGAAGAGTACTTTTTTGAAAGGCCTGGCGTCAAAGCCAAAC
>JANTHA010000156.1 GCA_024762625.1 Thiotrichaceae bacterium | reverse complement strand
TGTTAAATTGCTGACTTTAGCTTGGTTCATGAGTATATTTCTGCCTCTGGAATGGAAGTATTTAATCACTGCCGTGGTCACCGGTGAATTAACCTCGGTGCTGCCTATACATACACCCGGCGGGTTTGGCACGTATGAAGCCGGCGTGATGTCGGTATTGGTTTCTTTGACGGATAAAAATGCGGCGGCGAATGCGGCCATCAATCTGCATTTGCTGGTATTGGGCAGCGCTGCCTTAGGCGGTGCGCTGGGTTGGTTGATACCTCATCGCGCAGGCACGATTGAACAGACTGAATAACATTTTAACCAGCTAAACCTTTAAACATTATGTATGAGAGCGCTTCTAAAAAAGAACTGTTAGAACATAGTCATACATAGTCATACATAGCCACACATAATCAAACATAGCTTAACCATGAACACATTATCATGAACGATACCCGACAAATGAACGCTTCAATCCAGACGAACTCACTCCTGTGGGCGGCGCTGGCAGCCATGGCGGTAACTGCTTTATTTATTTATCCGATTCATAGCATGGATGTCTGGTGGCACCTGGATAGCGGGCGCTGGATGCTGGAGCATCAACAGTATCTGGGCAAAGAAGTGCGTTCCTTCAGCCTGAATGGCGCACCCTGGAACAATTTTTCCTGGCTGTTCCAGGTGACGATTGCGCTACTGTATAAGTTGGGAGGCATGTGGGGCTTGCTGATCTTCAAGGCGCTACTGATATGGCTTATGTTGATGCTGTTGTTTCTCAGTATTGGAATGCGAGGCGCGCCATTAAGCTGGTTGCTGGTTATCACGCTGTTTTCCTGGCAAATCATTCCCCATATATACCTTCGTCCCCACTTGTTAGAAGGGGTTTTTCTGGCGCTCCTTGTCTGGCTGGTGCAGCGAGAACCGAAGCGGCGTGATATCGTGTGGTACGCGCTTTTAATTCTAGTTTGGGCCAATACACATGCGTCGGTGGTGATTGGCGTCGCCGCATTGTCGTTACATTATCTGATGGGTCCCCGTTTCACCTGGCCGCCTGTTTCTGAATTGATGAGACGTTTACCGCTGACTTTGTTGCTTGCGCTACTGATGTTTGCAACGCCCAATGGTCTGCATTTGCTGGACGTGTTAATTGGGCACACGCATGGCTTGTATATGCATACCTATATCAAGGAATGGAGGGCTCCTGAGCATTTGCCGGCGCTGTTTCTTCCAGTGCTGGCGGCAATATTAGGCGCAGCTTTCCTGAAGATCCGTATTTTAAGACCCGCAGAACTGTTTTTAATCGTCTTTTTTCTGTTTTTGAGTCTTGACAGTAAGCGTTTTCTATTCGAATTGGGTCTGGTTCTGATACGTCCAAGCGGTATGTTGATTGGTCTATTGCTGGCGCGCGCAGGAGAGTTATTTCCACGCATGGCGGGACGCAATGGCTGGCTGCTGGGTGGACTAGTGCTTGCAACTGCCGTACTGTCGCAGGAATTGCCGTTTCCCTGGAAAATAATTAACGCTAAGGATTACCCGGTATCAGGGCGTTTTTACCCGCATGTCGCAATGTCGGTGTTGCAACCAGTGATTGATGGGGAACCGGAGCTCAGGGTCTGGAACGCCTATGGCTGGGGAGGTTATATTGGCTGGCGCGGAAACGGGCGTGTTAAGGTGTATATCGACGGGAGAACACCAACCGTTTTCAAAGAGGAGATGCTGGTGACCAGTACGCTCGCCAGTAGTCGACCTAACATGTTGCGCTCACTGGCAAAGGCTTGGAAGGTAGAGGCTATCCTGCTTCATCGCAGGCAATTCCCGCTGTTTTTACAAAGCGATCCGGTGTGGCGACTGGTGGCTTATGACAAAGGATCGGTGCTTTATCTGCGTTCAGATATTGCACAGCGTTATGGCATAGAGGCCATTGGTTTTGATCCATTCAGGCCGCTCGGGCGAGTCGCCAGCAATAAATTACAGGATTATATTCGTCAATTACGACAGCTGCTGGCGCGCGATGCGGATAATTCTCTGGCCTGGCTGCATCTGGGGGAGTTTCTTGGCCAGCTTCACATGATTAACCCCGCCAGGCAAGGCGAGTCTGAACTGTTGGCCGCCATGCAGCGCGCGATTGAGGAGGCGCCTGATCAGATACAGGCCCGGATTCGCATGGCGATATGGCTTGCCTACCTTGGTCATTCGTCTGATGAGATTATCAAGCCCGTAATGCCGGTGGTCTGGAAAATATCAGATGAGCAACGTTCAGCGTATGCCATTTCGCTCGCGAAACTGTTTATACAAACTGGCCATCCGCAGCAAGCATTGCAGATATTGTCTTTTAAACAGCCGCGGTTACAGCAGAAACTGGATCATGCCTTTATCGCCTGGCTTTTGCGTCTTGAAGCTTATCTCGATCTCGGCGATAAAGCCGGTGCTGCAAAGATAAATGAAATCGCCGCTGCGATGGCGTTTGATGCGCCGCCGCCGCTGCTCGCACGTTATCAGGCATTGCTTGCGGCCAATCCGGATATCGCGGGCGCCGCCAGTCAATGAACGCGCAGGCTAATTCGGTTGCAAAAATCAAACTCAGGATTGATCATGGTTCTTGCGCCACTCCCTGTACCACTGCGCAAAGTTTTTCATGCCCGTCTTGAGGGGTGTCGAAGGCTTGAAATCAAATTCCCGAACCAGCTCGTCAATGTCCGCATAAGTATCAGGCACATCGCCTGGCTGCAATGGCAGTAACTCTTTTTGCGCGGTAATTTCCAGCGCCTCTTCCAATGCTTCAATATAATCCAGAAGTTTGACCGGCTTATTATTGCCAATATTATAAATGCGCCATGGCGCATTGCTGGAGCCAGCATCAGGCCTGGCGCCATCCCAGGCCGGATTGGGGCTTGCGGGTCTGTCCAGAACACGGACAATGGCTTCGACGACATCATCAATATAAGTAAAGTCTCTGCGATGCTTGCCGTAGTTATAGATTTTGATTTTCTCACCGGCCAGCATGGCGCGCGCAAACTTTTGTAGCGCCATATCCGGTCGGCTCCAGGGGCCATAGACGGTAAATAAACGCAGCCCGGTGGTTGGCAGACCATAAAGATGGCTATAGGTATGCGCCATCAGTTCGTTGGCTTTTTTGGTGGCGGCATAGAGGCTGACTGGGTGATCGACATTGTCATGAATGGAGAATGGCATTTTGCTATTTGCGCCATAAACAGAGCTGGACGATGCGTACACCAGATGGCCAACCTGATGATTGCGACAGCCTTCCAGAATATGGCCAAAACCGACTAAATTAGCGTCAATATATGCAAGCGGGTTTTTCAGCGAGTTACGAATGCCGACCTGGGCCGCCAGGTTGACGACGCCATCAAATTGCTGTTCTTCAAAAAGCTTCTCGACGCCACTTCTATCTTCGATATTCATCCGTATATGCGTATAGCCAGGATGATTGGCGTGCCGCGCAAGACGCGCTTCTTTAAGCGACGGGTCGTAATAGTGATTGTGGTTGTCCACGCCAATCACTTGATCTCCTCTTTCCAACAAACGCAGCGACAGCGCTGATCCGATGAAACCGGCGGAACCGGTAACTAATACTTTCATTTAATTGTTACTGAACGCGTCATGGTTATAAAATTTTTAATAAAGAGGAGCTTGCAAAATGCCTGGATTAGGGGGATTCTTTATCGGAATTGTTACAATATTAAATATTAAATTGAAGCCAGATTTACACTCATCTGTTTACGGACATTAAGGGCGCCTCTATTAATCAGGATTTTCGTTCGAGTTCAAGGCGGATGGATTTCGAGAGCCGCAGTGTATAAGTCATACATGAGGATCGTAGAAATTCAACCAACGCAGAAATCGGGCGAAAAGACAATTAATAGAGATGCCCATAAGATAAAACAAGCCTGGAAGATGAGTAAATGAAGAAGCACATTACCATGAAAATGGCTACAGATTCAAGGTTCACAGGTATTTCCGCCATTAATGAGGCAATCCAGAAATAGAGCTTAAATGGGTAGTGCTCCGCTGTTTTCTGTAAAAAAGATAATGCCATGCTGGGGCGGTCATAATCATCTCACAACCAATAAATCCTCCCATCGCGTTGTATAGGCGGGCGATAAATGATCCTGGTGCATATACCATCTTTTCTTGCTTTCGGCAGCAAACCGTAGGGTCTGTTTACCGTATTTGGCATTAATATGATCAAGTAGTTTCATGCGTTTTCTTGCGGCGTCATTGTATTTTTCAGCTTGAAACAGGCAGAGTTGCTGGAAGTGGTCGGGAACAATATCAAGCAACATAATCCCGGCCTTTTGATACTCATAGTCCGGTTTAAATATTCTCTCCAGTGCGTAAGCACCCGCTTTGATCAGCGTTGAAGTATCAGCAGTATATTGATTCAAACTGATGCTCATTGAGTTGCTATAGCCTGCGCCTTCAGAAAAAGGGCTGGTGCGGATAAACAAGCTAATGCTTTTTGCTACGCTTCCCTGACGCCTTAGTTTTTCGCAGGCCCGGCTTATGTAGCCCATGAGTAATGAGCGCAGGTGCTGAAATGAAGTAACGCGTTCGCGAAAACTACGGGAGACTAAAAGTTGTTTCTTTTCGGGTAGGTCTTCGATGGAGATGCAGCTTTTTCCTTTCAGTTCTTGCACGGTGCGTTGCATGACTACGCTGTATTTTCGTCTGATCCAGTTTTCATCGGCTTGTGCAAGATCATGGGCAGATATAATGCCATTGTTTTTTAAACTGTCTGACCATTTGCGACCCACGCCCCAAACATCGCCAATTTCAATTTTTTTTAGAACATTATCAATCTGGGTTTGATTTTCGAAGATAAAAACGCCATTGGTCCGGGGTGTTTTTTTGGCGACATGGTTGGCTATTTTAGAAAGTGTTTTTGTAGACGCCATGCCTATTGAAACAGGGATGCCTGTCCATTGGCGAACTATCCGTCTTACTTTTAAACCATGAAGATATAAATCATAATGATTGAAGCCTCGCATATCGGCAAAGGCTTCATCTATGGAATAGATTTCCAGATCGGGTGATAATTTTTCAAGTACACTCATGACGCGCGCAGACAAATCGCCATACAGAGGGAAATTAGAAGAAAACACATGAACCCCCTGAGCCTGCATCTGTTTCCGGTATTTAAATTCGGGCGCGCCCATTGGTATGCCCAATGCCTTCGCTTCATTGCTACGCGCAATCACGCAGCCATCATTATTGGATAACACCACAATCGGCTGGCCTTCAAGCTCAGGCCTAAACAGCCTTTCGCACGAGGCATAGAAATTATTACAATCGACAAGGGCAAACATGGTTTAACCTAAAATTCTTAGTTGAGCAAGCTTGAGTGTGCGGCTGTGGTGGTGCAGGTCAACGACTACAGGGATGTAGGAGGTAGAGCGACGCTTGGAGCCAAAGTCGAGGCGTAACTGCGCGGA
>JANTHA010000155.1 GCA_024762625.1 Thiotrichaceae bacterium | reverse complement strand
AATGACGGTGCAACAGGCAGTGATAGTGTACTTGTAGAAGCCACATTACCTGGTCTTTATCAAATTACGTTTAATAATAACCCTTTGCACGTCAATGAAGACCATGCTGATAGTGTGCTATTTAATTCAATTTTGCCAAGAAATGTTGAGCTGCTTGATGCTGACGGCAATTCCGTGAGCGACACAGTCAGCGTTGACACTTCTTCGGTTGATCCAGCCACGCCAGGCGTCTATCCATTGGTTTATTCCTATACCGATGCATTCAATAGAACAATCACGGCGAACCTGAGCCTCGTCATTGATGACATTACGCCGCCAGTAATCACACTGATTGGAGGAGATGTAAGCCTTCAGGTAGGCGATAATTACCAGGATGCCGGCGCAAGCGCCACCGACAATGTCGACGCCAATGTAACTGTCAACGTAGATAATCCGGTCGACACGACTACTCCCGGCGCCTATACAGTTACCTATACCGCCACGGACTCAGCCGGCAATAGCGCACTACCTGTTACGCGCAGCGTCACGGTGACAGATGTCGTAGCGGGTTATAACTGCCCCGCCACATTGATATCGGAGCAATCCTTCAGCGACGACTTTGTCAGCAATGCGGAAGCCGATACGCCATGGCCGCAACCTTATAGCCCATTGAGCGTGATTGACATAGAAAACGCCTTTAACGCCGCCAGGGAAAATGACGCATTAAATGTTCAGGGGCAAAAACTCAAGATGCCTCCACAAAGCATCTGGGATAGCTATTCCGATTCTCAAAAAGCGCTATTTCTTGTCAACAGCGAACGTTGTGCGCGAGGCATACGTCCCTATGAAGGAATCGACCCGGGAGTAGAAGCATCGCCCGCACAGATCTATGCTGAACTACTGGCGAACGCTGGAAATGGTTTATCACATACCGCGGATGGCCGTACGCCGTTTGAGCGCATGGCGCAGGACGCCAATGCAGTGGTTGGCTCCACTGCTGATTTCTTCAACTATGGCGAAAACCTGGCCTTCTCAGGCGTCGCTTCAACCGGCAGCTATCCAAATCTATATGAACCTGTCGCAAAGGCGGTCTATGCCTGGTTATACGATGACAAAGCGGATACAGGCGGAAGCTATGGACACCGCAAATTCATTCTTGCTACAGGACTAGTAGAAAATTCCGGCGTTGATAACAAGGAAGGCTTAATAGGTATTGGCGTCGCCACTCAGCAATTTATAGACAATACCCAGGCGCAGACATACTACTGGACTCGCGTTTACACCGTTATGAACGGCTTTGATCCGAATGAGAATTGGGATATGAGCAATATCATCAAGGCTGCGCTTGAAGCGCCAGCTGAATGTCTGGCTGGCTTTACAGCTAACCAGAATCAAGCGGGCGAGTTGGTCTGTACTCCGGATAGCATTGATGGAAACAGCGCCATTATCAACGCGCAGGTCGTATCAACCACATCCCAGGCAGTTTCAGGCGTATCCATCAAAGCCATACAGCCCGACGGTCAACCACTGGATATTGGTCCGGTTACAACCGGCGCCAATGGCGCTGCTGTGCTGGATTTACCGCCAGGCGCTGATTTGACGCTAGCTTTTTCTGCAAATGGCTATGCCAATCAGGTGCAGCGCATTAAAACGCCCATTAGCGGCGAAACCATTAACCTTGATGTCGTTCTAACGCCTCGCGGCGCTCCGCAGACTGTGCAAAATCTATCCTCGGTTACCTTGTCAGGAGCAGATGGCGCCAAAGTAAGTCTGAGTCCGCAATTTGTTGACCCACAAGGCAATGCAGTTGATGTCGATAATGGCGTCAGTCTGACGATTACCCCGGTTGATGTATCCACCCCTGTTGGCATTGCCGCTTTTCCAGGTGATTTTGCGGGGATAGCTCAAGGGCAAGCTAATCCAGCCCCAATTATCAGCTATGGAACCGTTGAATACCAATTTACAAGAAACAGCGATGGTGCGGTGTTGCAATTAGCTGATGGTCAAACGGCTGATATTGAAATTCCAATTTACACAATCAAGCATCAGGATGGTTCCGCCATTAAAGCTGGCGATGTGATTCCACTCTGGTCTTTGGACGAAACTACCGGCATCTGGAATCAGGAAGGGACAGGGACTGTCGTCGCTTCTACAGCGTCGCCAACTGGCTTTGCACTAAGCGCTACTGTTTCACATTTCACCTGGTGGAATTGTGATGTCAGCATGAATTCAGCCAGAGCAGTTGTAAGCGTCACCGCGCCCGAAGCCGGAACCGCCTTGATCAAAGCGCGCACCACAGCAAACATAGGCTGGAGACCCAACACTGTCGATACTGTGATCAATGTAGGCGCTTCAACCAACCCATTACCTATTCCCAGCAATGGTGAAGTCTGTTTCTGGGCTGACATATCGTTTACCAGTGGAAATGCGGCGACTACCCCCGAATCCTGTATAACTGCCGCTCCTAACGCGAATATTAATGTTAGCCTGGCGATTCAGGGAGGAACTCTGAGCTTGACGGCAACGCCCGAAACCAATATATCTACTTATATTAATGTTGCTCCACTTCGAATCAAGATTCAACCAACGACCGCTGAGACCAGCGTAAACTATGTAATTGACTCCGGCGCATTGCCAACAGGGGTTAGCCTGAGCGCACTCAATGCAACATCGGCAATAATTAGCGGAACGCCAACTCAGACGGGAACCTTTAATTTCTCTGTCAAAGGCACAGATGGAGACGGAAATACTTCCACCGTTTCAATCATTTATACGGTATTAGATGGTGTAGAACCGCCATTACTCCAAGCTGGATTTATTAATAGTGATGGTTCCTTTTCTCTATATGAAGATCAGAGTGAATCAAAGAAAATAAGGACTTATGCCTGGGGAACTGGAGAAAACTCTTCACAACATGATATAAGTACCGCCAGCTCAGGAGGAAACATCACAAACTGGAGCATTGATTTTGATTCAAGCCGAAATGTTCCTATGAAGGAAGTTGTAGTATCCGAAAGCGGTCCTCCCAGGTACTATGATGCTGGCTCAATTCCTGGTAGTGCATTCAATGTTTCAATTGATTCGACAACAGGCATCCTAACAGTAATTTGGCCATTGTCATATATTGAGGGAGTTGATTACAGAATAGATATTGAAGCCTTAGAAGTTAAAGTTACAGGATCAAACTCATCAGGCAGTTTTTCTAGAATAGCCCAGATTGCAAAATCGAATGGACAGAGAGCATTAAATCATAGGCATGACCAAGAACCACCTATTCGCTGTGATGATCTGTCTCAGTCTGAGATAGAAGATGAATTAGTTTCGTTGGAAATTGAATTAAATTTTAATCCTGATCTTACATTACAAGAAAAAGCATCAATTCAAAATCGCATTAATGAATTAAATGCAATGCTTGATAACTGCTTTAATTTCCCAGAACCACAATAAATACTTGAGCAACAGACGGGGATTCTGATAAAATCCCCGCTCTTCGATTTTCGAACAGTTTTCGACTTGTCGAATATTTAACAGAATTATTAAGAGGATCTTCCCATGAAGGCCGATATACACCCAGATTACCATGAGGTCGTTTTTCAAGACCTGGCCAGTGATTTTAAAATACTGACGCGTTCAACGCTTTCTTCTGATGAAACCATTAAATGGGAAGATGGCAACGAGTACCCATTGATTAAAGTGGAAATTTCCAGCGCCTCCCACCCGTTCTACACCGGCAAGCAGAATGTCAACACGACTGCTGGCGCAATTGATAAATTCAAGCAGCGCTACGGTAGAAGATAGTTTACTACAAATGTTTTTGTTGATAACTCATATCAGCAACATAAAAAAGGCGCTCAGATTGAGCGCTTTTTTTATGTTGCTGGTTTCATTTTTATTTTTGCAAGCATTGACATCAAGCGACGCGTTCGCAGAGCAGTGTTCCGTTAATCAACTCTCCTCTGGTATTGAAACAGCCAGAGTAAAATGGGTTTATGACGGAGACACCCTGTTGCTCAGCGACAAACGGAAAATTCGCATAATTGGCATCGACGCACCCGAAGTAAAACATCATCAACAGTCTGCTCAGGCTTATGGAGCCAAAGCCAGGGAAGCACTGCGTGAATTACTGAAAAAACACCATTATCGCGTACAACTCAGCTTCGGCGAAGAAAAGAAAGATCGTTACGGCAGACTGCTGGCGCATGTTTTTTTGCCCGATGGAACCAATCTTTCAAGCTGGCTGCTGAAAAAAGGATTTGCCAGAATCATGCCCATCCCACCCAATGTTCGCCTGGCAAATTGCTACAAACAGGCGCAAGCATCAGCCCGGCAACACAATCTGAGGATCTGGAGACAAAAATCAAATCAGCTACGGGATGCCGCTCAGCTGCCACACACCGTAAAAGGCCATGTTCGCTTGAGAGGGACGGTGAAAAAAATCATCACTCATAAAAAATCACTCCTACTTGAACTGGATAGCAAACGCAACAGCCCCATAAAATTAACTATCAGAAAAAAATATTGGCGCTATTTCAATATGAACAAACTGGAAACACTCTACGACAGAAAAGTCAGGGTATCGGGCTATTTGGCGAACCGTCACGGAAAACGTATTCTATACTTGAGTCATCCATCGCAGCTTGAAATAATCCCCGTTAACAGAGTAAAACCACTGATTAAATGGAGCTCCACAGAATGAAACTTAAAACCTTCACAGTCAGCCTGATTCTAAGCGCCTTTCTTGCATTAACAGCCTGCTCGGTTAATCCGGTTTCCGGAAAAAAAGATTTTACGCTGATTTCGGAACAACAAGAGCTATCCATGGGCGCACAGGCGCATAGAAGCATACTGAAACAAAAAAAACGATATAACAATGCCGCTCTTCAAGCCTATGTAAATTCCATTGGCCAGGAGCTGGCGAAACATAGCCACAGGAAAAACATCCGTTATACCTTCACAGTGCTGGATGACCCAAGCGTCAATGCATTTGCGCTGCCGGGCGGCTACATCTACATTACCACCGGTTTGATGGCCTATTTGAATTCTGAAGGCGAACTTGCTGGCGTGCTAGGCCACGAAATCGGCCACGTTACCGCCCGTCACAGCGTCAAACAGCAAAGCGCCGGCATTGCAGGCGCAATTCTTATTCAGGTTCTCACCAAAAAGACTGGAGAAAGTTCCGGCAAGCAGTACAATCAACTAGGAAAGGCAATATTAAGCGGATACGGCCGCAACCATGAGTTACAGGCCGACAAGCTTGGCGCTGAATATCTGGCGCGGGTCGGGTATGACCCCAGGAACATGATTGATGTTGTTAGCGTACTCAAGGCGCAGGAAGAATTTGAAAAATACCAGGCGCGCAAGGAAGGTCGTCAACCTCGCGCGTATCATGGCGTATTTGCATCACACCCCAGCAATGACCAGCGTTTGCAGGAAGTGATCAACGCCGCCAAACACATTAAAAGCGCTGGAACGCGCTCCGCCAATCGCGATGGCTACCTGAGACGCATCAA